>JAHPYV010000121.1 GCA_019058495.1 Promethearchaeati archaeon | reverse complement strand
CATAATGATCTGTTACGTGCGGTTGTGGGCGGTTTGATCGCCTGCACTTACAGCACTCGGGTTTTTCGACGCTGTCTCTTCAGACTCTTCTTCCTGCAAATTGAGTGTGTCACACTCTCTTGGAGGTGCACAAGTAAAGTGTTCTTGCTCAGCGTAGCACTTACTCTTACAAGTCAACCGATATTTGTTGTTTTTCTACTTTTACCTTGAAAGTAGGTTCAGGCCTGCTTGCTGGACCGCTCAGCACTTTGCCCGTTCTCACGTCAAATACCGAGAAATGGCAAGGGCATATGACAGTGTCACCCTTGATTGAGCCTTCTGACAGTTTACACGTCATATGAGTACAGATGTCGCCGATCGCATAGTATTTACCATCTAAGTTGACTAATAGTATCTGTTTCCCGTCTGCTTCAAAGCCTCTCATCTTGCCTTGCGGTAGATCCTCCGTTAACGACACCTTAGTATACGTCATTGCTAGGTCACCACGATTTGAATCCGACAATGGTCCATTAATATGCAATCGCCTAATCATGTAGCCTGATGCTTATTTAAAGCGTAGCTGCTAGATTGAGGTACCGATGCTTCGTATATTCGTGTCACTTTATTCTATTTCATGAGGAGCGATTGCTCTGTAGGTGCGGGAATGATGGACAGTGTGTCAGGTGGTTTCAGTTGAAAAGCCATGTGCAGATGGTAGTTTTCGACATGGATGGTGTATTAGTTGATATTCGTAGCAGCTGGAGCTACGTCCACAGCGCATTCGGCGTTAGAAAAAACGACAACGTGAACAGGTACTTGTCAGGCGAGATCGATTTCAGAGAGCTGATGCGAAGAGACATTCAGCTTTGGGGGCGGGTCCATATTAGTGCGGTTGAAAGGATTCTTGACAAGCCTCGAATCGTGAGAGGCGCCAAACAAGCGGTGGCTGAACTCAAGAGAGCTGGATGTTACACTGTCATTATCAGTGGTGGGATATCGGCCCTCGCGGATCGTCTCCAAAAGACGTTGGGAATAGATCGCTCGTTGGCTAATAGATTGGCCGTAGACGAGAATGGAATGTTAACAGGAGAAGGCGAGGAAGTTGTTCCGTTATTAGAGAAGGTTGTTGCCTTCAGACGAGTTGCCTCTGAGCGGCGAACAAGACTTGAAGACTGTGCCGTCGTAGGGGATAGCAGATACGATATTCCCCTGTTTCTGGAAGCAGGTCTCAGTATTGCCTTCAATCCAAGCGATGAGCAAGTGAAGCAGAAAGCAGATGTCGTGATTGAGAGTAAAGACTTAAGGAAAGTCGTACAATACATTTTGGATGGAAGGCATTAACTGTTGGGCGAAAATCGCCCACTACACGCGTTGATTGGAAGATCCAGCCTACAGCGTAATACTGTTTCAGTCTCTCCTCTTCTAACTTCTTTCTACTCGACGTTTTTACTTTGCATCATCCTGATGAAACCAGGTCAAAAATCACGTCGTGTTGTATGCTTGAGATTCTATGGATCGAAGAGTGTTGATTACTATCTGATTCTGCCTAGCCAAGACTGCCAGCAGCTTGGTCATTGCTTGATAGTATCTGGTTTGGAGCTTCTCCTCTTGGTTCCGAGGATGTAACCAAAGATCATTTTCCTCTCCACCACTTGAGAAAATGAGATATGGTTTTGATAATCTTATCAAAAGGTTATGTTACCTCTAAATGACTTTTTCTCGTATTGCCGATCGCTAGCCGTATAGAACGGTTCGTGTTTAGTTTCCCGTACCAATCCATTTGCGTTAAGTACCAGAGCGATCACGATGTCGCCCTATGCAATTGCCTAATTAGGGCGAAACAAGAGACGGCAAGTGTTTTTCAGGAGATGGACTAATTGAGGGGGTTCAGACACGGTGGCGCCTGGTTCAAAGAAGTATAACTTCAAGGTGATATTCTTAGGGGATGCTGCGGATGGCAAGACAACCATAGCAGTAAAGCACGTTACTGCGACTTTTAGAGAAAATTATGTTCCTTCGTTGGGCGGAAACATAACTTCTAGAGATTACAGCGTTGAAGGAAAGGGAATCATACTTATGACTTGAGATATCGCTGCTCGAGAGGCATTCAGCAAAGTGCGACAGCGTACTACAATGGTGCGAAGGCAGTGTTCATAGTCTACGATGTTACAAGACGTGGAACCCTTGAGAACGTCGTGTTCTGGCACGATGATCGCATTAACATCATCGTAAAAAGATGCCGATCATTCTGACTGGCAACAAGACTAGGACCTGGGAGCTGATTTCATTGAGACGTCCGCGAAGACCGGTGAGAATATAGAAATGACATTCGAGAAAGTCATCAGGAAGCTGTCCGGAACTACCTCCACCACAACAACATGAGAAGCAGACCTATCATTTTCTCGTGGTCTGATTACGTTACAAGATTCACTCCACCCTGGTTTCAAAGCAAAAGCACGTCGCCCCGACTAGTGCAGCAATGATGACTCCCCCTGCAATGTATGGCATGTTTGTGGACTACACAACGCGTTCTCTCTCATGACCTATGAGAGGCTACTCGTCTACCTCATACGGTATTATTCTATTCTTCTGGGATAGAAGTTCTCGGTTAGAACTGTACACCAAGATGTCAAGTTCGTCGGTAGCCTTTATTACCATCTCAGGCAACTTCGTCATTCCCGCGACTTGAATGTCGGTACCTATTCCTTCTTTTAGGGGATGATCTGAGATATGTGTGTGGCAGAGCATAATAGGGCCTTCCTCCTTCAAGCCTCTCTGTTCCCTGAAAATAGCAATCTCCCACCAGACAGATCCATCTACATAGAACCTTCCTCTTCCCATCGTCTTGCCTTCTTCCTCTAATTCCTCGTAGGGTGTTGCGCCTATAATGTGGATAACCTTGTTCTCTTCGTCGTAGTAGCCTTTCAATACCATGATTCTTTCTTTCTCTTCCTTCTTTGATTTCTTGGCTTCTTCGTAAAGCAATACTGCGGCTTCCTTGTTTACGCGGACGAGCCTTGCATCATGAAGCTTTTTTATGTACCTAGAGTCTTGAAGGGGGAACGATTGCCAAGTCCTGGAGAATGTTCTCGAGTAAAGACCATACATAAATCTACTGAGGTTTTTCAGATGTCTTCTTGGTTTCTTGGACGTCGTCATCAATTTGCCCCGCTTACGTCCTGAATAATGCTTCGGATTATAAACTTGTGTTTTATCGGAGAAGAAACACTAGCCACATATTCTCATGTCATATTATAATCGACTTCCATAATCATGAGGAACAAGCAAAAATGGTACGGCTCTGTCTTTCCAAGCCTACTCTCTAACGGCGAGTGTGAGCTATCGAATCTGATTTTGCCGTAAGTGCCTATCTAATCGACTTCAAGATTGGCTTTATTGCTTCTTTTCTATCGTTCTCTGCATCCCGAGGTTCCAAAGATACCTCCCAAGCTGCTTATGAACGTGGGTTTCTTTAGCACGTGTAAGATTTTCCCTTCAATCTTTGTCTAGAAAACGCCGGGGCAGGTCAAGATTTGACTGACTCTTTTCTGCAGTTCTGAAAAGACACCACTCTTGTCCAACTATGAGGTTAATAAAAGCATTTATTGTTGTCCAGTTTAATGTCTTGTCACTCCATGATTGAAACGATTAAAGGAAATCAGGATGTGCATGATACGAGTTATCAAGGGGTTGTTCAGGTTGAGAATTATCAAGTTGTCCCAATGGAAAGAGGTTTTCCCTGGAATAGAGTTAAGAGTCTTGGCCTACGATGAGGAATGCATGCCGGTTCTCATTAGAGCCAAGCCAAATGCAGTTGCCTCTCCACATAAGCATAAATCAAAGCAATATGGATTTGTAATCAAGGGAAGCGCCAAGTTTAAGACGCCAATTGGAGAGTACTATGTCAAAACTGGCGACTCTTACTTGATCGACTCTAACGAAGAACACTCGGCTGTGTTCGGATCAGAGTCGGAGATTGCATTCTTAGAGATCTTCGTTCCTGCTAGAAGGGAATTAATAAGACAACCGAAGTTACACCATCGTAATCAATGACTTCGTGAGAAGAGGAGAATCTGTCAATGTTCTTACGCTTAAGGAGGCCACTTTCTATCAAAATAGATGTTTTTGCCTTTAACAGAAATCGGGATCCCCATGATAATATCTGCTTCCGGGATTAACCTTAGTCTCCCAGCTGCAGCGCCTATCCTGTACATTATTCTGTTGTCTACGTTGAGGATGCTTGCCGTTTTCACAGCTGAACCCAAAGCGATTCCTAGATCGAGTGCTTTAAATAGACACGTAGGTCCTGTGAAATCTTGCCCTTTCTTTCTTCCAGCTTTCTCAAACTCGTCACATGTTGGGTAACCGCAAGCTCCGCAGTTTAAACCGAATTTCCTTACTCGTACACCAATTAGTATTATGACCTGTGAGTCCCTTACGGATCTTGCATCTCGACTAAATTGTGAGATCTTCCGCTCATCTGCCAATACATCCATCTCAGCCGCTAAGGCCTGTTTTTCTTCCCCAAAAACAAGCGCTGTCACTATGTCATCAATTCCCCCTGATTTTGGGGCAGTTCTAGCTGAGACAAGCATTAGCTTTGAAACTTGCATTATTCCTTCATTCTCAGCCTCTTCTCCACTGGCCAAAGGCAACCGATCCAACCTCCTGTTTAGGAATCCAACTCCACCATTGCTGCCATGATAATGATGGACTTGCGTCATTGAAATAATTTCAGAGACTTGAGGCCCTAAAATCTAACCTCAGCCAATGATCAAAAGCAAAGGATAACAGATAGACTGCTTATCTGCCCTGAAGATTTTGCCCTCTAGCCCTATGCTTTACATTCGCTTCTCATGATGGTTTCCAATTGACTATCGATTCTGAAACTTTCGCTATCATGTCGAAGCCCAATACTTCTGTCGAGTACAGAGGGATGAATGCTCTAACTGAGGGCCATAAGTCTTTCCTGATTGTTGCGAGGTACCCTTCCTGCTCTTTGTATTTGTTGGTCATGTACTCTGATTTCTCTTTCTTCATGATCTCTTCTGTAAGCACCATATTTACGAAGACTCCTCCTACTGGGATATCGAAGGCTTTGACCATTTCAATGAACCTCTTAACCACGGCAATCGGTAATGCCAGTGGAAGTGTCACGAAGAAGAATGCTGTCGTCTCTGGGTTGACGAAAAACGGCTTTACTTCTTCCATTCTGCGTCTCATATTTATTAGGTCTGCCATCATTGGGTCTTTCTTGATCTCCTCCATCACCTTCTCCTTTCTGAAAGACAATTTGACTCTTAGTGATAGCGCCTCCTCCCTGCTCTTTACCATCCTACTTAGCCACAGGTCATATATCTTACTCAACCCCAACAGCCTAATTGCGTTTGCAACTGCGGCGCAATCAAAGACTATTATGTCGTATGCTCCCCTCTGTTCCAAGATAATATCTATAACGTTATCGAACATCGCGCTCTCTTCAAACGAAGGATTTGTGGCTGCGATATCAACAAAGTCCTCAGACTTCACTGGAATATCAGCCCACTTCAAGAACCACCTTAACTTCTCTGCAAGCTGGTCCCTGTAACGCTTTACAGTCTCTGTTATGTCGCACTCCAGTGCATAGAGCTTTCCGATGCCCGATACTTTCTCTACTTCCCCACAGCCAAATTCTTGGGTACACACGCTTGCAAGAGAATGGATAGGGTTGAGTGACGCAAGTAGAGTCTTCTTGCCTTGAGAAGCAAAGTAATACGCGATACCAGCTGCGGCTATGGTTTTCCCTACTCCACCTTTTCCTCCTGTGAAGAAGTACTTCAGATTCGGTTTTCCCTCCACAAACTCTATGAATGTTTCAGGCCGCTTACTGGACATTTTCCTCACCTAACAAGTTCTTCGATGCTTCCTTTACCCATATACGGTTTCTCAAAAATATGCTCGGCAACCCTAGCGATCATTTCCATGCCCTTGGGTTCCCTATCAAACATAGGGCAGACTGCGCAGATTAACTCTTTGAACTCTTTGTATACTTCCTTCATGTAATCTTGCTGCATCTTGATTCTGCTTCTTAGGAATTGACCAACATCGGATCGCTGAAGAAGCTCAGGTGGATACACTTGGTTGACGATGACGCCGCTCAGCCTCAAGTTAAGCTTTTCAAACATCTCGAGTGCTCTCTTCGTGTCGAGGATAGCCATTTTCTCTGGAATCAACACCATGAAGAAAGCAGTCCTCTTCGGATCAGATAGCAATTCACTGAAGAAGTCCAACTTCTTCCTGATTTCCGATAGCTCCTCTACTATTGCCTCTTGGCTCTCAGCTGCAGTCGCTCCTTCAAGTGTGGTAACCACAGTGTCATACTCAGCAGCCTTCTTGCGGGTGTCGTCCATTTTATCTATCCATGCATCTAGTATTCGAGCCATACTTATCATTCGGACCCCGTGTCCAAAGGGAGGCATGTCAAAAATATAGAAGTCGTATTTACCTCCTGCAACTAGGTCAGCCATGGCGTCATATGTAGCGCTTTCAGCCATGGCGGGTTCAGCTGACGCTGATTTGATATATTCGTCGATCTCTGGTGGCAATTCCTTAAGTTTGTACATGTCCTTTATCTTTTTTCTTATTTCATTCTGGTACTCGTTGATTCTCTTGTCCGCATCTATTTCTATGACGTATAGTTTTTCTGCTAGTTTCTTTTCGCCTCTTCCGAATAGCTCTTGTTCGAAGATGTCACTTAGAGACGCTTGAGGGTCTGTGCTAAAACATAGAACCTTCTTCCCATTATTAGCCATCCAGTGAGCTGTTGCTGCACTGAATGTTGTCTTTCCTAGCCCTCCTTTGCCAGCGAAGATAGCCACTTTAGTCTCAGGATGCTCCTCAAAAAACTGCTTTAATGATTTTGCCACTCCTTCCGCTCTCCTCTGCGTCTAGTAAAGTGAATCGGTGAAATCTCTTTCTTTGAATAGTCTTCTCTTCCATGTTGCAATGTTTGGTGTGGCATAAGGTAGTAGCTTGAGTGAGTAGTACGGAGGCAGTATCGGTATACCTAGCATGTCACCCAATGTTATTAGCATGAAGAGGTGTTCTAGGTACATCCTTGTCTTCAGCATGTATCGTACCATTTGGTGCGAAGCCATGCCGTAGAATATCCCACCGACGGCCTTCTTGATGCCACTTCCCTTACCTTTGTCCTTCTTCTTTTCTCCTTTTCCCAATTGATCAACTCCATCAAAACATTCTGCCGGTTTCCCCTCGTTTAAAAGTGAGAAGCAGAATAGGAGAAGCGGATTGATTCTTTTTTCCTGCCACTCTATATTTTTCCAGTCGCTTAAATATCTTTCGACAATTGATTGATCATCTTGTTAGGGACCAGAAATCTAGCGTAGTCTGCCTACAGTTCAATGATCTTTCTTCTCTCTAAATTCTCAAGCAGTACTCTGAGCTTTTCGGGATTTATCTCAAGTTCTCTAGCAATGGCTAGGACTGTTTTCTTTCCGTCTATCTGTTTCAGAACATCTTTCAAACTCCTTATTTTCCCTAAACTTACACCGAATGCCATGAGCGGAGTTTCTGCATCGAGTTTACCCACAACTTTAGGTTTTGCGTCGTAGACCGGCTCATCATATTTCAATTTTAAAACTCCTTCCTGTGTGAGGAGACCTAATTTCTTGAGAGCATGCTCCAACTTGACATTGCTTTCCTTCGCGAGCACCTCGACGCTTTTCCACCCATCCACTAGACGTAGAAGCATTATCATCTCAGCGTCCAACATGATCTCCTCGATTTTGGGTTTCGACGCTGCCTCCAGTATTGCCCAAGGACTTAGCGAGACCTCCGGTCCAGCCACTTCTATCTCTTCTGTTCCCGGTTTTTCCTGGGTCTTTTCCGTCTCTTTGGTTACTGTAGCTGGTGTTTCCGCTACCCCCTCCGGAACCTTCAGATATTGACGCGAAGGGGGAGTCGGTGGGTGGACTTCTTCAACCACAGGGGCAGGTAGTGGAGGACTCGGGGTCGTTGTACCCGGTACTTCCTTAGACGGATAGCCTGTTTCGGCCTTTGATTCTTCGAGCGCTATGAGTTCATCTAGGAATCTGCCGAACTTGTCAGTTACGCTTCCCATCTTGGCGAGAACGATCCCTAGCTTCTTGTCAGTTAGAGCTATCAAGATCGCTCTATTTGAAACTCTTGAAGCTATGACCGTCCTACTGGAGTCCAAGGCTAATGATACGTTATCTCCCAACCTCATGTTCAGCATACTGTCGCGGAATGATGAGATCCTGCTCATCGCAGCTTTGCCTAGATCGGAGTAGAGTACTCTACCCGCAGTTGACAACAAAGCCATCTCGAGGATAGCGGGAATACCTAAAGTTGTCAATTCCTTCCTTATAGCTCCTGCTAAACTAGCTAAGCTCACTTACGCTACCC
>JAHPYV010000006.1:14224-33543 GCA_019058495.1 Promethearchaeati archaeon | reverse complement strand
AATCCCATTACGAGGTACGCCTGTATGCTTGTAGGCAATGGGAACCCTGGCACCTGACCTACGAAGTAGATAAAGGGGCAGGCCACTGCTGCAATCAACAATGAGACCGTTAGAGTATATCTCTTGCCGCGCCTGCGTATCACCATAGGCCAGATGACAAAGAAAGCGAAGACAACAGCGAGCATCTCAACGCCAAAGATGATCAGATTTACCGTACCGAACTGCAGTACTGATTTTGGCCCTGTTATGTATGTGAAAGCGATTGTTTCTATCATTACGAAAGCAAATGAAAGTATCCCTTGGACCAAGATCCAGACAACGTAGTTCCTGTTGCGGAGCGCAAACCCGTAATCCCTCCTGAAAGAGGGCATCTTTATGAACTTACCTTCTCCATGTATCTTAGCTAGCGGTGGAATGAACCCGATCAACTCTATCAGAACTATGACTAGTAGCAAGATCAAAAGAGGCATAGTAATGAATCCCGCTGGAATTAGGTAAGCTAGAAAGATGGAGCCGAAGATTCCGAATGCGTTCGCTCCGAAGTTGGCTCCGTTTTGCCATGCTGAAACTGAAGGTCTTTCTTCTGGCTCAGTGATCTCAGGCATCCAGCATTGGAAAGGCGTCATTGTGAAACTATAGAACATCTTGAACAGACATATCCAGACTGTCGCCCAGATGAAAAGCCCCGTAATATCTGAAGGGGAAACGAATAGCGTGGGAAGGAAGTACATTGAAAAGCAGAGCGCCATGATTGGAGCCCCTATGATCATGTATGGTCTTCGTCTGCCCCATCGCTTTGTAGGCGTTCTGTCGCTGAGGTATCCAAAGCCGGAGTCGCCTGCAGCGCTGATTAAGTAGCTTAATGCGACTGGAAGGGCAGCCAAGAAACCTGGAAGAAGATTGAATCCATAGTAGAATAGGACGCTCGCTAGGGTGGCTATGCTTAGCATAGTGCTGGGACCGAATCTAGTCAATCCATAGGATATCTTCTGACCACGAGTTAACACTTTTTCACTCACTCTCCTGCAAAGATTCAGCCATAAAGCTGATCGGCTTTGTTTCTAATGCTTCACCTATTTAAGCGATCCTAAAAACAAGCACCGATTAGATTTATGCTCAGAAGGCTTTTATGAGTGTGAAACGTTCAGACGCTCTGTTTTGCAAGAAGTTCGTGATCAAATGATTAGCCCAATTGCGAAGCTAGCTAATGGCGCGATTATCCAACCTGTCATTATAATCATGAAGGGTCTTAGCGAAATGAATCTGTTTTTGTAGGAAACTCCAGTTCCAAGTACGGCTGCTGATAATGCCTGCGTGTTCGAGAGTGGAATGCTGAATATCGTGGCAAGTTCTACCAGGAGTGTCGATATCAAGAGTGCGACAGTTGCGTTCGGATATCGCATGAGAAACAACTCTTGTGAGACTCTCCTGATTTCTCCTGCGCTCAGGAAGAAAGAACCGATCAATATTGCAGGAATTGCCACAAACAGAGTCAATGCGTTGAAGCCGCCGACAGCCACCAGCAGTCCTATTGTGTTTGCCCCTAGAACGTATGCACTGGTGAACGAGAGTATTATGAGAACAATTCTATAGGTTTGTATTCGTCGCCAGATGTTCTTGGGGTGCGTCCTACCGACCATTCTAATAAGATAAAATGCTGAAACTGCTGCAATTACTGGGGCTGCAAACCACATAACGATCACATCGGTTACGAATGGGTTGCTTATTGGCATATTCCTAGCGATCGCGAGCCCTGTAAGCAGTCCAACGAGGGACATGGTGAGTGGTATTGGCACTCTGATCAAATATGCTATTACAAAAACCATTGCAGCCACAAGCAACGCTTCCGACTGGAGCTGAATAGTTGGATTCGGCAGAAGAACATAAGCAGAAGTTATCATGTTGGAACCTTGAGCCAAAAGCCCCAAAGAGAAGCCTGCAGCACCTAAGAGCGTTCCTGAACGCGGACTTACGATTCTAGATCCTATTGCGGGACCAACGCAAGCAGAGAGATTGTTACCCGATACGAGCGCGACAGCAAGAAAGGTCAAGCCCAGAAGAAAAGCTTCAGGCAACATGCTCTTATCACTTCAAAATTGAAGTAACGACAGAAACGATTGTATCGGACAAATCCTCACATTCGTCCAGAATGTTATCACATGTGTGCAAGACTTCAGAGTAGTGGAAGAATCGTAGATAGTTCAGTTTTGACGCCACTGAGTATAGCTTGTCGAAACCTGCGTCTTTGATATCATCGCCCTGCTCCTCGAGAGCTTGGATTTCTCTTCGCATCTCGTAAATTTCGGTTACGTCGGACGTGGACAACAGTTTTTCCAATTTGGAAAGGGCCTTCCCCGCGAGAGCCAGCATGCTCGCGAACATATCATTCCATTCATCGTCTGTTTGTGAGTTCTCGAAGGTTACGTTTGACATCCTCCCCAATTCACGGCTAAGATTGTGGTATTGGTCAACTATATTGTCCGCATGCTGTATGGATTCAAGGAGCTCATCCAGTATATTTGGACTGACCGCTCCACTGGTTACGCCTTCAGAAACTCCAAATGCAACCTCGTCGGATTCTTTTTCTAACAATGTGACGGTTTGTATTGCGTCCGTCAAAGGTTTGGCTGTGTAACCCTCTGCAATCATGCGGGTCATTATCGTATTTGCTTTGCTTGCTATCTCTATGATTCTTGAAATTTCGTGGAATATTCTCTTCTCTCCAACGACAAAAAAGCTTCTGAACTTTCTCGGAGTCAACACTGTCCCTTGCCATTTTGCTAGTCGATTAATCGGAGCGTAACTAATAAGTTTTGTGTCGCACATGCATTTTAGAAGGCCTGACTCAACCTGATTTATCATCTGAGTCATCGTAGAACTTGATGTGTATCTCATAGTGATCTTGACTAATGTCCTGACGTAGCATCCTGCGCTCGTATTCTTTGGATCTTTTTCGGATAGATCTTATAGCAGTCATAGATCTCACAGTACTCACCTTTTTGAGTCATAGCTCCCCTATACCTGTTCAAAGACAGAATCTCTTCATCATACCTTATGTTCTTCAGCTGAGATTCGTACATCCTAATAACCTTCTTCTTGGTCTCAGCAAAAGATGAAATATCGATCACAAGATTGAACCTAACCAATGACCCCCAAACCTCGTAATATCTAATCTCAAAACATTTCTTGTCTGACGCCAAAGATTGGAGTGCTCTCGTTATGACCTTGCATGCAGTTCTATGGTCTTTGTGTGGCTCTTTTCCGTTAGGAGCGTACACGCAAGTCGGATCACACTTGGCAACAACATCAGCAACCACTCTCATTGTAGCCGGATCGCTTGCCAGTCCACCATCTGGAAGACCTAGAAACTCGTATGTTCTGATTCCCAGAATTGACATGACTTTGCTCGCTTCTTGCTCCCTCGTCTTCCTCAGCAGGATAGGCGAGATGGAGCTATCACCACGCTCGCCGGAAGTCAGGTAGACTACAATTACATCTTCTTCCCTGTTAGGGTGAGACATGATTGCTCCAAAGCATCCCAATATCTCGTCGTCAGGATGTGGAGCAAAGACTATGTACCTACTTGCCAAGCTCAGCCACGACCAAACGTCGTTGAGTGCGGATTTAGCGTGCGCATTCTACGAGCGATTAGAAAAGCTGGATGCTCGAGGGGAATACCGCTGCTTTGGGATTAGGTCCTGCACTTTCTTCGAGTGAGTGCGTAAGGTCATCAAAGTGCCGGTGGAAAACTGCGTATTCTGGGAAGAAATGGTAAATGTCTGCGCGCGCGACATTCGGGGAGAAGACGTAGAATGGTCGGGTGGACATTACTGCTTTGAAGAGTGGATTTTCTCCCCAGTTCTCATAGAGCTTCGCGCCAGTTTCCGCCAGGAGTGAATGGTATCCCCGCCCTTCCGTAGCGGCGGTCGCAAAGACCACGGCGGACTTTGGCTTCAAAATGGATTGGGAGCCCATGAATGAATTCACGCCCTTCAACGCCTGCGAAAGCTCGGTGTCTTCTGGGAAGAGATTGAAGAATCCGACATCGAACCGATCTTTCCGGTCCAATTTTGGGATCTCTGTATGATAGACTTCACGCGCCCGTTCGATCGCTTGGCGGTGTGCCTCAATATAGTGTCCTGCATATATGCCTGCAATGCCACGGCGGGATGTAGCCACAATGTTGACACTGAAGTCGAGACCAACGCGGCTGCAGACATCTTCAATATCTTTTCGAAGGTCGGTGATGAAGCCAACGCCAATACCCACTCCCTTCATCCCTGCTCGGTGATTCGCTGCCAGTGTTTCTATGCCGCAGATACCTGGGAGGATGATTTTTGCGCCTCCGCCAAAGCCTGCGAGGGGGTGGGGAATGACTGTGCTAACCGAGATCTTCACGCTAGCTTTGTGGTAAGTTTTGTTCAGGTGAATGGGTGTTCCCAATTTGGACTCGCCAAGCTGCACCAAGTTTTCATAGGGATGATGGTTCTCGATGTTCACGCGCTCCACAACTGTCTCTCCGACTTTGTTAGTGTAATCCACGCGTGTCATCGGGCGATGTGCGCCCACAGCTCCGATAAGCGTTATCCGTGAGTCTGGGATGCCAGCCTGATTTAACTCATTGAGGATGCCTTCGCAGATGGGTCCACACTTTGTGGGGCGGGAGATGTCTTCGACAACGACAACGGCATCTGTCTTACCTATAGCGAGTTTTCGAATAGGAGGTGTACCAATCGGATTCCTCAGAGCGCTTTCAACGGCTGCAGAGCTTGTAATATCCTCCGCATCGCGCATCGGGAAAACCTGCACATCCCATGAGTTTGGAAATTGGATAGAGAGTTCTTCTTCAGAACCGGACCACGCTCCCCACGGGATTTCTAACCTCCTTCCCATAGAAACCAACTCATTTGTTACCTGCGCTTTCTCTTACTAGAACGTAAGCTATTCACTCTCGGTAAGAAACCGCGGTTTTTCTTGTTTTCCTCAGGTCGCCATCTACTGCAACTTGCCGATGGTCTTTAGCGATTGCCTGATCTTTTCCTTCTGTTCATCTCCTAGTGGAAGAACGGGTAGCCTTGGCTTGCCAGCCCTTATTCCTATAAGGTCCAGTGCCGCAAGGATCGGCGCGGGGTACGCTGCTCCCCCGAAGGATCTCTTCAGGACAGACAACCTGCTTTGTATTTCCTGAGCTTTCTTTAAGTCACCTTTCTCGAAGAACATGAAGATCTTGGATACAAGTTCCGGGACTACATTGCTGACAGCGCTTACAACTCCATTGCCACCCATTGTCAGTGATGCTAGCATTAGCTCGTCCTTGCCGCTTACCATTGAGATCTTCTTGCCCACTTTCATTATGTATTCACCGTATTGAACAAGGTCGCCGCTACTGTCTTTGATGGCGATGACATTACTGTTCTCATTGACGATTCTCTCAAGCAGCGCTGGCGATATGTTGTTACCAGCTCTCGCAGGATTATTATACAAAATGACTTCCATGTCAACAGCACTAGCGAAAGCTGTGAAGTACTGGAACAGCTCTTCATCATCGACCTTTACATAATATGGAGTAAGAATCACTGTAGCATTAGCGCCTACACCTTTGGCGTGTTTGGCAATATCCAGGTTCTCTCTAACCGTTATCCCACCTGTTCCGGCATAGACTGGAACTCTGCCACCTGATCGCTCGACGACAATGCTAATCACTCTTTTCCTTTCCTCGGGTGTCAAAAGATAGAATGCACCAGCGGTTCCAGCAGCGAAAAGGCCGTTGACCCCGCCTTTGATCAAGTAGTCTACAATGTTCTTCAACGCTTCCTCGTCCAAGTCTTCCTTAGGGTCAAATGGCGTTACGATGGGGGTTATACTTCCTTTGACTTTCACTAGACTTACACTTCCTTCATGTTCGCGGGACTATTTGCCGAATATTCTCGGGATTGCCTTCTGGAATCCTTCGACCAAGACACTCTTGGCAGTACTTATCACTTCCTGACTTGTCTGGAAGTCTTGGGGTTTAATCTCGAAGCCAACAAACCCGAAGTAGTCTACGTCTGACAGAACTTCAAGCAGATCTGCGACATCATCACTCGTATTCACAGCATTCTTGGAATAGAAGCCAGGATGATGATCGAGTAGTCCACCATTCTCACCCATCTTCGCACAACCTATATGGATGTGTTCAAGCAGGTCACCAGCCTTATTCAAGATATTTGGTTTCTCGCCGATTAGCGGTCCATGACTGAGGTCCCACATCACTCCGATATTCTCATAGTCCTTCCGAACTTCAGTTACAACCTTCACAGCTTCATCGATTGGTCCTATCAAGAGCTTCTTGTCGAGGGTTCTATCGAAGGTCTCAATTAGTAAATTGACTCCACATCCATCGGCTTTTTCACACAACTGCTTGAATGAATCTATCAGCTTGGTGGTCGCATCCTTTCTTTTGGCTGGTCCGGGGTCTGGACCAGAGCAAAGCGCTATGAGCCATACGCCATGGGAGCCTGCGTCCTCGATCATTTTCCCTAACCTCTCGATGGCTTTTGTTCTGTCGGCGTCATCCAACGCGCTTGGATTAAGACCTCGGGTCAAAACTTCGGGCTGACCGGCCAAGATGGCAACCTTGCCTTCATCCTCGAGAATATCCTCAATCTTATCCCAGAGATAATCTGGAGGTTTTGGAAACTCTATTCCATCGAAAAAAGGGTCCACAGCAATCGCCTTGACCGCGCTGAGGAACTTATCATCTGACTGGACCATTTCAGGGAAAGCCATGTTACTTACTATGCTAATCCCGTAGGGGAAAGTGACATGAACATCTAGCTCCTTTATCGTCAAACTGGCGGTGAAACCCAACTTACTTCATCTCCTCGATTATCATGACTCGTGTGTTTGCCTCACATTGATCTTAACTGGTATTTTAATTCTGCTTCTTTGTTCTCCGTAAGGCAGTCAAGCGTCGATATATCTATTCTTATATTGGAGAAACGCAAATACATTTGTTCTCTCAAAGAGTATCACCCCTATTGATAATGGTTTGCAGGAGACTGGTGGCATGTTTTGGTCTGGTCAGAAAATCTACGACGAAATTCTGAAAGTAGTTGAATCCAACAAGGATCGACTAAAGTACGTAAAGATCAACCCGTGTGGAGTCGACATAGGTGTTTCAAGTGTGGATAAAATAGATGATGATGCCATCGCAACGATCGACGGCGAACACAGAGAACTGAATATGACTATGACGTCCTGCAAGCTTCAGAACGGAATGTACGTACTAACGCCTGGAGTGTATGTGGCACGACTAAACGTCGCTGTTAAGATGCCTCCTAACGCCATCGGTCTTTCGATGCCAAGAAGTACCCTGATCCGGCTAGGCGTAGTGAAATCTGAAACCGCTGTTTTTGACCCGGGCTACGAAGGGATAGGCGTACAGACAGTATACATCCCGATAAAGGAGCTGAGGATAGCGGAGAATGAGCGCTGGTTCCAATTTGTCGTAGCAGATGCCATGGAAACAGGCATGACTTACACTGGAAGGTATCAACGAGAAGGGATGCGGAAGAAATATGCAACTAAACGGTAGTCGATTGATAGTTTCTTAGGCTTCCTCGGAGCTGAAATGCTTCTTGAAAACGCCTCGAATATCCCCAGGCTTCTCCAATATGAACACTTTTTCCATATTGCATAATTTCTGCACGTGCTCTACGTCTTCCTTCCTGATTCTGAGTCTCAAATCCTTCCCGCTGGGCAGCTTTGTTAGCACGAATCCTTCTGCGAGATCAGAAGGCATAATGTAGAGCGGAACAGAGGCTTTTAACCCCATAATCGCTGAATTAGAAAGCAGACTGTCAGCCAGCCCCATGGAGATCTTTGCTACCGTGTTCGATGTAGCGGGGGCAATCAAGAGGAACTCGAATTTTCCTCCTTGAATTTGTCCAGCAAGAAATGGTGCGTTCGCATTCATTTCTACCCAGACCTTGTCGAAAGCTTCTTCAAGGTCATGGCTCAGTTTGTAGTATTTGACGACCTGATCTCCCGCCTTGGATACATACACTCTTATGTCAGCTCTATCTTTGAACTCGTCCCTTATCTTCTTCATGGCCTCAAATGTTTCTCGCAATCTGTCTCCGCTGCCTGTGATTCCCCAAGCAACCTTCTTAATCTTCGCTTCGCCTTCCTTTGTCTTAGCCATCGTTCTTATCACCACTGAGATCTGGTACATGCTCATGTTTACTTTCGCCTTTTAGTTTTTGTTCTCGCTCTACGAGATTGACGAATCTTTTCAAAGTCTTCCTTAGGCTTCTGAATCCCTCTTCGTCTTTTTTTACTCCATCGAGAGTGTCTCTCGACCAAAATGTTGCGCCCAGATTTGCTCCGAAGGAGCCTCCACTTACGGGGATCATCTCATTCAAGATGTAGAATGTCATTATCTGCTGTATTGCAAGTTCTTGTCCGCCCACACGGTCTCCTCCAACGGCGATGGCCATGCCGACTTTATATTTGAAAGCCTTACGATCTGCCGCAAGCAGTGCTCTGCATCTATCCATGATTATTTTCGTCTGGGCGCTGATTCCCCCCATGTAGATAGGTGTGGCTATTATCAATCCTCGAGCATCTTTGATGAGAGGGTAGAGTTCAAACATGTCATCCTTGATCTTACACTCTTCGTTCTTTAAGCAGTAATCACAATGAGTGCATGGTGAAATATTCTTGCCGAGGATGCTGAAGAACTCTGTCTTGTGGTCAGCTTCTTCTACCATCCTTAGCGCTTCTCTCAGTACGTATTCAGTCGCTTTTTTTCTGGGACTCCCACATATGCCAAGTATCAAATTGATTCCCCTGTTGCTCCGATTCCTTATTCCTGATTACGCTCCCTCTTTTAGCGAGGTGTAGAGAGAATCTAAGACGATCATTGCTTTTTCAATTGTCTCGCGGTCGGTCTTGGATATCTTCTCTAAGCCTTTTAGAACATAACACATACCAAGCGTCTCTTTGAACTTAACTTGGTTTGCTTTTTCATTTGCATCGATCTCAAAGTCGTGCACAAATCTACCTACTGTTAGGGCAAGTGGGTCTTGAACATGGTATTTCTCAACTAGAGCATCATAAGTTGTCGTCTTTCCTTCAACTGGCTTGATTTCTGCTTTCGGCAGCGTGAATGCAATTGCATTCTTAGGTATTGGATCTTCCTTGGATATGAACCTGAATTCAGCATTCTTGTCAATAAATCTCCTGATTAGCCAAGCTGAGGCGCACCGATCAACATGAGGTCGCTTCCTCGTAACCCACAACACTCTCATGGTCACCTTTTCGGGCTCCAACAATCCAAGACGCAGGCACAAATATTCTAAGTCATGAATATCTATATCTATTTCTCTGCGAGAAAAGAGCTTCCAAAAGAGAGATAAGTCATCATCTGCTTGTTTCACGTCATGAAGGCAAGAGGGGAAAGGTACGCGCCAGCCTGTGCTGTTTGGGAGATCACTCTGAAATGTAACATGAGTTGCCTCCATTGCGGTTCCTCCGCTAGCAAAGCCAGAGAAAACGAATTGACAAGAGATGAATCGTTAGCTCTCTGCAAAGACTTGCGCAGAATTGGCTGCAAAGGAGTAGCTCTCATAGGCGGCGAAGTGTTCCTGCGGCGTGACTGGTATGACATAGCAACCGAGATCAAACGGTTAGGGATGAGCCTATCCATCATTTCAAACGGACTTCTATTAGATGAGAAATTAGTCTCAATGATCTCAGACCTGAAGCCGGAATCTGTGGGTGTAAGCATTGATGGATCAAATCCAGATACACATGACTACATACGAAGAGTAAAAGGTTCTTTTCGGAAAGCCGTCAACGCCTTGGAATTATTGAGATCCAGGAATCTTCCAGTCAGCATCATCACAGCTGTGCACAAAGCTCAACTTCAGGGAACTTCCTGAAATAACGAACCTAATCTTAAGAAAAGGAATAGCATGGCAGATTCAAACAGCTTCTCCATTTGGGAGATTCAAAAGGAAAAATGCTCTTTCTCCAAGAGAGTTCTATTCGGTCGGTTTATTCATCGCATGGCTTAGAAAAAAGTACAGTTCAGAAGCTCTGCCCGTGGCTGGAGCCCACGACTCTGGCTATTACTCAAGCATCATACCTAACACACAACTTGATAATTGGCGCGGCTGTCAAGCAGGGATTACAAATCTCGGCATCCAGAGCAACGGCGACATAAAAGGTTGCCTCGCCCTGCCAGACGAATTCATCGAAGGTAATGTCAGAGATACTAACCTACTTGACTTATGGAACGACCCTAAGTCTTTCGCATATAACCGAGAATTCAAAGAATCGTTCTTGTCGGGTTTCTGCGCTCGGTGTCCTCACTCCGTCGTCTGCCGAGGTGGTTGCATGTCAATGGCATATAACTTCAAGAGGAAAAGAGACAATCCATACTGTTTCTATAGGATTGAAAACGATGCTTTTATATCTACGAGAAAAAGAAGCTAACTTTGAGGGGGCTGACATGCGGATACTGGGGCAGATCACGAAGCTGATCTTCGAGAAATCAAGGGCAGAAGACCCACCGAGCTTTGAAGAGATCTGCAAGGCTGGAAAACTGATGGGGCTGGATCCTCAAGATATCATCAGACTATCAGAGGTAAGCAAATCCGCTAGGATCAAGAGTCTTGTATCAAAACACCCATTCATCTTTGTACTAATAGCAGCATTCGCGTACCTAATTCTTCTCTTAGTAGCTTTGGCAAGCCTTTCTCAGATAGAATTGCATAACACGTATCCCGCAGGAACAAGATATGGTGCCATAAGCATTAGAGACTTTAGGAGAGGAGGTTACCTGTCCAGAATGAGAAATAATATGAGATGGAAGTTGGTGAGGGTTAAATGACCCTTGTGAGTTCTGAGAGATTGCCGAGAAGACTGAGAGAGTTTGTTGAAAGTTCGCCGAGTGAAGAGATACTGGCCATTGCAGAGATCTACAAAGCCGGAGAATTGATCGGGCTAAGCAAAAAAGAGATTGACAGGCTTTGCCGTCAAAGCAATCGCGGAACAGGTATCAAGGATTTCATTGCAAGGCATTGGGCTCTTCTGCTTCCAGTAGCACTCCTCGCTATTCTCATTGTATTTGTTTTGTTGCCCATATTTTCCGGGGATTACTACCGCTCTACATATCCAAGTGGCGCGTACTATGGCGTCATAAGTCCTAACGACTTCGAGAAAAGATTATCTCTAAGCAATACAGGTTCTCATACATGAGACTAAATATAGGCTGCGGGAGGGTATACAAGAAAGGTTTCATAAACATAGACGCATACGACGATACCGTTGCCGACGAGTTGCAAATGGCAACCGATCTCACATTTCCAGATAATAGCGTGGAAAGAATTGAGGCAAGCCAGGTAATCGAACATCTGGGATTTGTAGAATCCAACTATGCTTTGGCTGAATGGTTTAGAGTGTTGAAGCCCGGCGGCGCTCTTCTGATTGAGACGCCTGATGTGGAAGCCAGTTTTAAAGCTTTCTTAAGAGGCAGTGACCAAGACAAAATAGATTTGCTGATCTGGATATTCGGCATCGGAACACCAGGCATGAAACACCAACTCTGTTTTCCACACGGATTGCTAGCTGAACTCCTTAGAAGAACAGGTTTTGCTGACATAAGACATGCCTCTCTTGCTTCAGAAAGGAATAGGGCCACACTCAGAATACTCTGTAGGAAACCGAAAGCCTACCTACCATTCCAGTTGATAGGAACCTACAGGAAACAATTGAATAAGAATAGGATTATTCAAATTTCTGACGAAACTGAAGCGCTGGATTTCGAGACCATAATGGATTTCCTGATTTCGAGAGTCAAAAAGCAGGGCGATCCATCAACAATAGGTATGAAGGATCTTGTCGATCTTATTGCTGAGATCGCCGTCTTCAATCCCAAAGCCGCGGCATGCTTTGCTCGTCAGTTCAAAAGGACTCATAATTTGCAGTCGGTCTTGGAGAAGCTCGCTGAGTTACATCTTCCACTGATACTTTTCAACTCGTTGATGAGTATCCAGCCTACTCCTGGAAGACAAAAGCAGTCATTCCAAATCGTCCATGATATGGGTAAGGAAGCTGTCAAGAGACTTATTTTGCTCAAAGAGCAATCCGTGCTTGATTCCCTTTCAAAGACAGCTTCGAAAATAATAGAGGGCAGTCAAGACGCAAACTCGATGTCGTTTTCTGAAGGAGCTGTAAAAAGACTTTCTGACAAGCTTTTTAGCCAAGGGGTAAAGGAATTCGCTTTGGGCAGATATCTTGAAGCAGGCGAGAAGTTTGTTAACTCATCACTTCTCTTTAGAGACAACATACTGACTTTTGTGAACCTGGCGAGGATAATGAGAATATCCGGAGATTATAGCAAAGCACAGAAGAACTTTGAGAGGGCGTCGAAGCTACTAAGTGTCTTCAATTTCGGTAGGAATTCTGAGATAAGGAAGGCACTTGAAAAGGAGCAGCGTAATGAACAACTAAGGAGAGAGCCGTCGGTATCTGTTAATGATCTGAAGTGATTGGAGACACATAATCAGTGACTATCGCTTTGCTAGTTAGATCAGGTCTCAAACCAAAATTCACTTATGCCAGTTGGAGGAAAGGAAATAACGTGCTGGTTGGTGAGGATTGATTAATATGGCTGAACGGATGAGTAAGGGCAAGATCAGAGTTCTAATAGCGAAACCTGGTCTAGATGGTCATGATCGTGGAGCCAAGGTTGTGGCTCTAGCTCTTAGGGACGCAGGAATGGAAGTCATCTACACCGGAATAAGGCAAACGGCAGAGAAGATCGTTAAGACAGCTATACAGGAAGATGTTGACGCCATAGGACTGAGTATTCTCTCTGGCACCCATAAACTCTACTTCAAGAAGGTCATCGAGCTCTTGAAGAAAGAAGGTGCAAGCGAAATAGTTGTCTGGGGTGGGGGAATCATACCCAAGAGCGATATCCCAGAAATGAAGAAAATGGGAGTAGACGAGGTATTCGGACCTGGCACGCCAACAAGCGTCCTCGTAGAATACTTGCATAAGAGAATCCGGAAATAACGATGGCGGATTATTGGAGGAGACAACAGCTTGTTTGACAAGAAAAAAGTCAAAGTAATCAATGAGGATGCCGCGAAGTGGGAGGGGACAACTCTCACAAAATACATTCAAAAGACACCAGAGCGGAAGAAGGAGTTCCTCTCAGCTTCAAACATACCCATGAAGAGGCTCTACACCCCATCCGATGTTGAGAACCTCGATTACACGCGAGACCTAGGGTTTCCAGGAGAGTTCCCAGCGACCCGCGGCGTCTACCCGACGATGTATAGGGGTCGCTTCTGGACGATGCGTCAATATGCCGGCTTCGGAACGGCTGAGGAGACAAACCAGCGCTTCAAATATCTCTTGAAGGAGGGCCAGACAGGGCTTAGTGTCGCTTTTGATCTTCCAACACAGATAGGCTACGACTCGGATCATGAGCTCTCTTATGGAGAAGTTGGCAAAGTCGGCGTATCGATAAACAGCGTTGAAGATATGGAGACACTCTTTAGCGGGATACCTCTGGACAAGGTCAGCACGTCGATGACGATCAACGCTTCGGCTCTGGTAATCCTAGCTCTGTATATAGTCACCGCTGAAAAGCAAGGTGTGGCCGCATCAGCGCTGCAGGGAACAGTTCAGAACGATGTCTTGAAGGAGTATATCGCTAGGGGAACATACATCTTCCCGCCGAAGCCTTCAATGAGGCTCACCGTTGACATCATTGATTACTGCTTCAAGAACGTGCCAAAATGGAACACTATCAGCATAAGTGGATACCACATTCGTGAGGCAGGCGCAACAGCAGTTCAGGAAGTTGCTTTCACATTAGCTGACGGTATAGCCTACGTCGCTTACGCTGCAGAAAGAGGGCTCAAAGTTGACACTTTTGCGCCAAGGCTTTCATTCTTCTTCGCCTCGCACATGGATCTACTTGAGGAAGTCGCGAAGTTCCGAGCCGCCAGAAGACTGTGGGCTAAGATCATGAAGGACAGATTCAAGGCTCAAAACGCTGAGTCAACGATGTTGCGCTTCCACACGCAGACAGGCGGGGTAACTCTGACTGCTCAGCAACCAGAGAACAATATCGTCCGAGTCACTCTGCAGGCGCTCGCGTCTGTTCTCGGCGGGACGCAATCCTTGCACACCAACTCCATGGACGAAGCGCTTGCGCTGCCATCGGAGAAGGCAGTTCGGATCGCTCTGAGAACCCAGCAGATACTTGCAAACGAAAGTGGAGCCACAAATACAATCGACCCACTCGCTGGATCATTCTACATTGAAAGCCTCACAAACGAGATTGAGAACCAGGCAATGGATTACATCACAAAGATCGATGACATGGGTGGAATGGTTACTGCCATCGAAAAAGGTTACCCGCAGAAAGAGATCTTGAGCAGCGCATACAAGTTTCAGAAAGAGGTTGAAAGCAAGGACCGCATCATAGTCGGCGTGAATGAATACGCAATCGAAGAGGAGCTCACGTGGGAGATACTGCGCGTCAAACCAGAAGTTGAGGAACGCCAAAGGAAACGAGTAAAAGAGCTAAAAGCCAGAAGAGACAGCAGCAAAGTCGAGAAGGAGCTGGGGAAGATAAAGGCGCTGGCGCAAGGTAACGAAAACTTGATGCCAGCAATCATCGACGCCGTGAAAGTCTATGCAACCAATGGCGAAATATGTGACGCGTTGAGAGAGGTATATGGGGAGTACAGGGCGCCAGAGATAATCTAACGAAAAAATAACGACGAGGAAACCTCCGCGGTATTCTACCTGGTAACCGGGCTGTTTCGCGGGTTCATATGCTAATAATCGCACAAAAACTTAAATTACTGTTTCAAAGAATCAAGCAGAGGAGGCGATAGAATGGGCGTAAAGAAAGTCGGCGAAACTTATAGATGCAGTGTATGTGGAAACGAAGTAAGAGTGACAAAGGCTGGCGGCGGCACTCTCGTATGTTGCGGTCAACCCATGCAACTCATCAAGTAGATGGATGAAAAGCAAGTTACATGAAATTCACTCAATTCTCTTGTTTGTGGTAGTACACGAGTCTATCTTGCATGCGGCGTTCAAGCAGCACGCTGAAGCTTCTTCCACTCTTATCACGGTTTTTTATTCTGGTACGAAACTCTGGATTCCTGGTTTCTTCTGGAAGCCGAACCCTTTTTTCGATAAGGACTTATACCAAGTCACTTCTATTGGAATCCACCTGCAGGAGGAACTGATTACGATCCTAAATCGATAGGAGGTCGAAACCTACTTGATTAGGAAAATAAATCACGTTGGAATTGCCGTGAGCAATCTGGACGCAGCGGTAAAACTATACTCAGAAGTTCTTGGCTTGAAAGTTTCTGGCATTGAGACTATTGAGGAGCAGAAAGTAAAATCAGCTATGATCCCAATAGGTGAATCTAAGATTGAACTCATGGAGTCAACAGACCCTGAGGGACCTATTGGAAAGTTCATAGCCAAAAGGGGAGAAGGAATCCATCATATATCGCTTGAAGCAGATGACATCGAGAAAATGCTCGCAAAACTTAGTAACGCGGGCATAGAATTGATCGATAAGAAGCCAAGAATTGGAGCAGGAGGATCAAAGATCGCGTTTGTTCATCCAAAAGGCATGCGCGGGGTACTACTTGAACTAACTTCGAAGAAGTAAGAGAAATGATCGCGAAGAAGGCTAGTTGCGCATCGCAGGGCTAATGAAGAATAACCATTTCCTCTGGATGCCTGATTTTATTGAGAAGTAATGCTAGTGGCTTAGGAAGCCATCCAAAGACGGACTCGATCCTAGTGGAAGCTGTCAAGCGCGGTCTAAACACTCGTGTTGTTGGGCGTTCGATAGTGTTCCTCGATGAAACTACCTCTACAAATGATGAAGCCAAGAAACTCGCCACCCAAGGCGCTACCGAGGGAACAGTTGTTCTGGCGAAGGTTCAGACGGCCGGAAGGGGACGCCTTGGAAGACAATGGTATTCGCCTCCAGGCGGGGTCTGGATGTCAATCATACTTAGACCTGATCCTTATCGCGTGATTCAGAAGATCACCTTGCTTGCTGGCTTAGCAGTTGCAAAGACCTTGAGAACCTTCTACAAGATCAATGCGGTACTCAAGTGGCCTAACGACGTGCTCGTCGGAGACAAGAAGATATGCGGTATACTCACTGAAGGAACCTTTGAGGGTGAAATACCTCTCTACGTTCTTGTAGGGATCGGGCTCAATGCAAACATAGATGAAGAGGCGCTACGAGAGGAACTCAGGTCTGAGGCAACATCAGTAAAGAAACTCATCCGGAAGGAAGTGTCAATAATCGAATTGCTCCGCCATCTTCTGAAGACTCTAGACCAAGATTATCAATCATTCGTGAGCAATAAGGATGAGAAGCTCTGGTCCGAATATGCCAAGCTTTCTTCCACCATTGGATCAGATGTCCGAGTGGATCTGGGTGAAGGTGAGGTCTATGAAGGACGCGCGGAAGGAATATCACCGGAGGGAGGTCTAATCATAAAAACAGAAGGTGGGTCCATGGTTACGGTTCTTGGCGGAGACTGTATCCACTTAAAGACCAAAAGGAAACATGAAAAAGGGTAATAAGAGAGAAACGAGGAAAGTCCATACCACATACAAATTTCTCTTGACCTACCAGATCATCGGACCTGATCAAGAGGTGTGATTTGAGAGCATGTCAACGACAGAGGAGAAGATCAAGAAACTGAAGGAAATGAAAGAGCAAAGCAAGCTAGGCGGCGGAAAAGACAGAAAAGACAGGCAACACGAGGCAGGCAAGCTAACTGCACGCGAAAGAATTGAAGCGCTTCTTGATGAAGGAACATTCGTGGAAATAGACCCATACGTGAGACACCAATGCACCAACTTCGGAGCCGAAAAGAACCGACCTCTCGGCGATGCTGTGGTTACAGGCTGGGGAAGAATAAACGACAGACTCGTATACATCTTCTCCCAGGACTTCACAGTCTTCGGCGGATCTCTGGGCGAAGCCTTCGCCCAAAAAGTCTGCAAAATAATGGACTTGGCTGCAAGGAATGGCGCACCCGTCATAGGATTAAACGATGGCGCTGGAGCGAGAATACAGGAGGGAGTCTCAAGCCTAGTCGCCTATGCTGATATTTTCTACAGAAATGTCCTATCATCTGGTGTGATTCCTCAGATATCCGCTATCATGGGGCCATGTGCTGGGGGCGCAGTCTACTCCCCTGCCATGACTGACTTCATTATTATGGTGGAAGGAATATCTTACATGCACATAACGGGCCCAGATGTAGTCAAATCAGTCACAAAGGAAGAGGTCACCTCCGAACAGCTCGGGGGAGCTCAGGTCCACATGCAGAAAAGTGGAGTCGCTCACTTCTCAGCGAAGACGGAGCAAGAGTGCTTTGAGATAATTAGGAAACTAATGAGCTTCATACCTTCAAATAACATGGAAGATCCGCCAGTTGCTGACACGGGCGACGACCCGAACAGAATGGATGAAGAATTGAATCACATCGTTCCCATAGATCCAAACAGACCCTACGACATGCGAGATATTGTTAGACATATAGTTGACAAAGGGGACTTCTTCGAAGTCCAGCCACTTTGGGCTGAGAATATCATAATCGGGTTCAGCAGGTTGAACGGAAGGCCAATCGGAATAGTCGGAAACAATCCGAGAGCGCTTGCAGGAACTCTTGACATAGATTCATCAACTAAAGGCGCCCGTTTCGTGAGGTTTTGTGACTGTTTCAACATACCGATATTGACCTTCGTCGACGTGCCAGGATTTCTACCTGGAACGGTTCAGGAGCATGGAGGCATTATTAGGCACGGATCCAAGTTGCTCTATGCCTTCTGCGAGGCGACTGTGCCACGACTGACTGTGATAACGAGAAAAGCATACGGCGGAGCGTTCGATGTATTGAACTCAAAGAACGTGGGAGCAGACTATAATATCGCGTGGCCTGGAGCCGAGTTGGCTGTCATGGGACCTGACGGCGCTGTCAATATCATATTCAGAAAAGAGATCGACAAAGCTGCTGACCAACAGAAAGAAAGGGACCGGCTTGTAAGGGAGTACCGGGAGAAGTTCGCGAATCCATATATTGCGGCTGAGCGGGGCTACATAGACGATGTTATAGAACCCAAGGAAACCAGACCAAGACTGATCAACGCCTTGGAGACACTTGTCAATAAGCGAACAACTCGGCCAGCTAGGAAACACGGCAACATACCGTTGTGAGCAACTATCACCCACCTAACGTAGCTCAAGTTTCCACCCACAGGATTTACAGGTGATCATTCCAGACCGCTTCCTATTACTCATCAGCCGAGGCTTCTGTTTCTCGCTGACAGAGGAGACCAGATCCTTCTTCCCACATTGAGGGCATTCTATTCCAGAAACGTCTGATGAGTACGACTTGCACTTTGAGCATCGGAGAATTACGCCGTACTCAAGCATTTCCGCGGCAACCGCAGCCATAGGATGCAAAGGTCCTATGGAAGCAGTCATACCTCCACCGCACTCTGGGCATTTGAGATATTTCATGAGAAGTGTTCATTCCGACCATCAATATTAAATTATTCAGAGAATATTGTGATTGATTCTCCGTGCGCCACAGCGGCTACGGGAATCAAGTCAGAGATAAGGTAAGGAGTGTCAAATCAACAAAAAAGGTATAAATAAGGCAATCAATCATCTTCCTTCTCTTGATCTTCGTCCTGAGCCACTATGATTGAAGTGGCATCATCTGAGTAAGTGAGGGAAACAGCTATGCTTTCTGGCAAGCCACTGAAGATAACAGACACGGTGCTGAGAGACGCTCACCAATCTCTCTTGGCAACAAGGATGAAAACAGTAGATATGTTGCCCATAACTGAGAAGCTTGATAAGGTCGGTTACTGGTCGCTCGAAATGTGGGGTGGAGCAACTTTCGACACTTGCCTGAGGTTCTTAAATGAGGACCCGTGGGAAAGGTTGCGCAGCTTGAAGAAGGCGATGCCCAATACTCCTATGCAGATGTTGCTCAGGGGGCAGAACATTGTAGGGTATCGCCACTACCCTGATGATGTGGTTGAGAAGTTTGTTACCAAAGCAGCACAGAACGGGATCGATATTTTCAGGGTATTTGATGCAGTGAACGACGTAAGGAACCTTGAGAAAGCGATAAAGGTGGCAAAGAAGGTCGGAGCCAAAGTTGAGGGTGCTCTGTCGTACACGATTAGCCCTGTCCACGATGTGAGGCCCGAGGTAGTACGTCAGTGCCGCGGCCGTGTAG
>JAHPYV010000006.1:10264-14214 GCA_019058495.1 Promethearchaeati archaeon | reverse complement strand
TCCACGATGTGAGGCTGTTTGTCAACTTCGCGAAGAAACTTGTGGAACTTGGCGTCGATACTATCTGCATCAAGGACATGGCTGGTCTTCTCTCACCAACTGAGGCTGATTCTCTTGTAAGGGGGCTTAAGGAGGAAATCGATTTACCTATTCACCTTCACACGCACTTCACAAGTGGCATGGCTGTAGCGACGTGTTGGGAAGCGATAAAGGCTGGCGTCGATATAGTTGATACCGCAATATCATCTATGTCGCTCGCGACCTCTCAGCCTCCAACGGAGTCCATAGTGTACATGGTGAAAGGCACACCCAGGGATACTGGGATGGATCTAGCTCTTTTGACTGAGATATCGGACTACTTCGCCGAAGTCAGAAAGAAGTACGCAAAGTTCGAGAGCACACTTCCAGGTGTAGACACAAACGTTCTGGCGTATCAAATACCTGGGGGAATGACATCAAATCTCGTCAACCAGCTAAGGGAGCAGAACGCACTAAACAGGCTTCCCGATGTACTCAAAGAGGTCCCAATAGTTAGGAAAGAGCTTGGGTACCCTCCACTCGTTACACCCACATCACAGATCGTTGGAACCCAGGCTGTGCTGAACGTAGTTACTGGCGAACGCTACAAGATCATTCCAAATGAAGTGAAACAATACGTAAAAGGATACTATGGCGCTTCACCAGCTCCCATCGACGACAAAGTCAAGAAGAAAGTGATAGGGGACGAGGAGGCGATAACGTGTAGACCAGCCAACTTACTCAAACCAGAGTTCGAAAAAGCCAAGAAGGAGTTGGACGGCAAAGCCAAGAGCGATGAAGACGTTTTGTCATACGTACTATTTCCACAGGTAGCGCTAAATTTCTTTGAAATGAGGGACCTCAAGAGAAAGGGGCTCAACAGCAACGAGAATGCCTTAGTAGCTGTAGCGGCCGCGTTCGCAAATCAGATGATGAACAAGACGAAGACAACCCGAACCACCGAGCTACAAGTCGCGAGGAAGCCCTCATCTGGCTTAAGCCCATGGGCGTTGGCAGGACGACAGGACCTTATGAGAGCAGGACAAGTGTAGAGTGAGCAGCGGAAGTTGACTTTGGACGGAGGCTGAAGAATACATTGAAGTTCAAGATTACTGTTGATGGCAAGACACATGACATCGAGGTCAACAAAAAGAACGAACGATCAAACTCTTCAGCGGTAGCATTAAGCGTCGATGGCAAGCCCTTCTCAGCCACGATAGTGGAACTAGATGTAAGCACCGGAACAATGAGAGTCAAAGTGAATGACAAGGAATTCAGGATAGGCATAGGCGAAGAGACGATCCCGAGTGGAAAACCTATCGATATTAAGGTTAATGAAGCCCCGTTCGAGGTCAAAGTAGACACGCTGGCAGCGGGAATCGGATCAGCATCCATTGAGACAGGATCAGTCAGGAAAAGCGCATTCGTGCAGCCTGCGACATTCAAAAGTGCGACAAAGACGATTTCTGTGGGTGGAAAAGTCATACGACCACCAATGCCTGGCAAGATAATTGCTGTGAAAGTGAAAAAAGGAGACACAGTCAAATCAGGTGACGTGGTGCTGATCTTGGAAGCAATGAAAATGGCTAACGAGATAACTTCGCCATATACTGGCAGCGTGAGAGAAGTCAGAGTGTCAAACGGCCAATCCGTAGCACCTGAAGACATCCTGATTGAAATAGAGTAGCAATATCAGTCTTCTGTTCGAACTATATAAGTCTCGGTCTTGATAATACTCGTGATTCGGCGCAAGCGCTCAGCCAAATCGCCGAGTTCAGCCAGTTCCCTCACCTCTACCTCAGCAACAAAGTCGACCTCACCGTAGACAATCGAAACTTTCTTCACACCCTTGAGCCTAGCAACTTTCTCTTTGATCATCGACTCGCTCCCAGGGATAACTCTTCCAGTGACATAAGCCTCCAGCATCTCTCCACCCCCTCACACAGTCGAAACATGATCAAATGCCAACCCATTGCTGACCAGAATGCAATAGGTACCCTAAATATAGAATTCGGACTCGATTCATAAGCGTTGGGGTAAGGAGACCGCCTTTTTCAAACGTGGGCGGAATTGCTCCTTCCTTCTAGGGAGTTCTTAAGAAACTGGTGGCAACGTTATATTCGGTGTTTGAGCGTGTGGAGAGAGATTATCAAGTTCGTCGAGTTGAACCTGCCTCCGTTGACTTGGGTGAAGCAGAATGAACTCTCCTCTCTCTTTTCCGAGTATGCCGGCGTCGCCAACGAAGTCCTTTCCACCCTCAAGTCCGAAAGACCCCACTCAGGAACCAAACTCCACCACCTCACTAACACGGGAATCCGCGAGAAGTCCAAGCTCCCCGCCCAGCTCGTATGCGCTGCTCGACGGGATGTCTGGGCGAAGCGGAAGCACAAGATTTCCAAGTTCAGGCGCCTGCCCGTTTCCTACAACGTTCCGCGAAGCGGGTCGCTAAGGCAAACGAAGCGCGGCAACCCGGTTCTGAGCGTGGCAACGCTCGATGGCAGGCTCGGTCTGCCTGTTGCGAAGGATGGCGCGTGGCGAAGACTAAGCCAGTTGCTCGCAGATGGGTGGGCGTTCACCGAGTTCAAACTGCTCAACTTGCAGGTGGCCAGGTGACTCTTAAACGGAAATTCGAGGTCGCCGAACCTACGCCAACCCAAGCGGTGGTTGGCGTGGATGTCGGGGTCAGCGCACTTGCCGCGGTGTCCGTTCTCAACGCTGGCAGAATTGAGCGACAGTTGTACTTCGGGCGCGACTTGTGGCAGGTCAAACGCGACTTATCCATTCGTCGCTCGAGGCTCCAGGCTCACGCCTCGAAAGGCTCTCGGAGGGCGCGGCGCGTCCTTCGGGAACTTAGGGGATACGAGCGGAACTTCGACGAGACGAGGTGCTACCAAGAGGCACATAGGATAGTCGCCCTCGCGAAGCAACACGGCGGCACCATCGCCATAGAGGACCTCAAGGGGTTGGACAACTCGAAGCTCAGTCGAAAGTCGAACCGCAAGGTAAAGCGGATGCCCTATTCGACGTTTAGACAAGCGATTCAGAGCGTGGCTTGGCAGGAAGGCGTTGAGGTTGGCTTGGTCGATGCGCGGTACACCTCACAGTTGTGCTCAAAATGCGGTGCTAAAGGCGTGAGAAACGGAAGTTCGTTCAAGTGCAGGTGCGGGTTCTCCGCCAACGCAGACAGAAACGCGTCGGTGAACATCGCTAAACTGCTCTGGGAGCGGACTAGACAACGTGATCAAACAAGAACTTGTTTTGTCCAGCCTTCCCAGAGTGGGGCTGCCGTCAACCAGTCCCTCCTGTGCCATGACGGTGGGCAAGTCCTAGTTAGCAACCGCGCTTCCCACCACGAGCACAAGCCACCATTTCAATAGAAGGCAGTTGACGTAACAGTTATTGATGACATTGCGTCAATTGCACCTGCGTCCCTATTATGCAGGGAGAATTAGTAACCGATAAATAACACCGCTCAAATAGATAGTTTAGATCGTATGGTTCACGCAATCAATGAATTGAGTGTGTCACTATTGTCTGAACAACCATCTGCTCGAAAGGAAGAAAGTAAGGAAAAGCCTAGTGCCGCCGAGTTGTTGGGGAATCAACTCAAAGACATGAAGGACAAAGTTGAACAACTGAATAACACGATCAGGGAGCGCTTGCCAAAGCAGACAGAGTCCCCATTTGCCAAGGTTGTCGAAGCAGTTAATTCACTGGAACCCATAGAAAAATCTCTGAAGGAAGCGGGAGACTATCTTTCACTGAATCTTAGCAACTTGACGCTCAAGGGAATCCAAGGCGCTGTCGAGTCCCTCAACAAGACCATCAAAGACATGACGTTCGCAGTGAGTAGCCTAGATTAAAAATAAAAAGCCTTAGCCAAAATAAAAGTTAATTAATTAAAAAAACCAAAGACATGAAGATAAAAAAAA
>JAHPYV010000006.1:0-10254 GCA_019058495.1 Promethearchaeati archaeon | reverse complement strand
TTTTTTTTATTTCAATGGCTCATGGTATTCAATGGCGCTGTGTTGTCCTCAAAAAACACAATAAACCACATTAGGTTGCCAGGAGTAGCCTAGATGTCAGAGTAAAAGGCGTTAGCGATCTTCTCAGTTCTGTAGTAAGAAACACCAAGGAAATCAGCGAGGATATCAAGTCGAATACGGCGCTCATGAATATGCTTATGAAATCACTTGAGCAGAAAAGCATGGAACGGGAAACTCAGTTGCTCAAGAACATGCAGACGTCAGCAGAGCTTATCGAGAAGTTTACGTTGCTTGTAAGGGCAGAGATGAACAACGCGTCAGATGAAGAGAAATAAACGCGGAATCACTCCCTATTTTGCCGTGCAGTGGCACGGACTACTCTTACATCTGGGGCACTTACGGTTGTACTTCGATGTCGCAGATGTCTCAAGGTCAATGCCGAGTACGTTGCAGACGCTACAAAACCAAGCGAGAACATCAGCTGCTTCACTCTTTAGGGATTCAATCGGTTCACGCTTCACCATCGCTTCGATGAACTCTCCAACTTCGGAGACTAGCCAAAGCATCGTTCCTTGAGGACCCCTCGCGAGATCTCTATCTCCATAGAGAGTCTTCATAAGTTCTTGGAACTCATTTATTGATGTCATCGAGTGCTCAATTCTCCTTTGTACATAGTCAGTCTTCCTTTTCGAAGTCCTTGAAGCTGATCAGACGTTTCCAGTATGTTTTCTCATCCTTCTTATATGACGAGAAGAACCGTTGGCTCTCCATGCGCCTTAAGAAAGAAGTGAAATCCTCCTTGCTCATCGGTTTAACTCGCCTATGATCGCAAGTCAGGATGTAATGATGGTACAACTCATCCTCGATCTTGTAGGTGGGTGGTCCAAACGCGTCTAACACAATCAATAGATTATTCTCATCTGCAAGGTCGACTTTGATGCTCGTCTTCACCATCCCCAAAGTAGACTTCACGTTCTCTCCAAGCGCCAACGAAGTGGTAGTATTTCGTCTCCCATAGAATATTCTGGAGATCTACTTGGCTTAATGTCTCGCAAACTTGATTTGTCTAAGTTTTGAATTGAAATCTTTGACAAACTCGTCATGGAATGATCGATACCTGGTCCAACGTTCCTTCCAGTCCTCTGATATATCTTTGATTGGCTTTGCAGGGACACCCACAGCAACCTTGCGGGCAGGGATACTCTCTCCCGAAACCACAACACTTCCTTCCCCTACGGCAGACCATTCACCTACCGATGCATTGTCGGTAACAACTGCTCCCATACCTATCACAGCGAAGTTACCAATTGTGCAACCATGGAGAATCGCCGTGTGTCCTATCGTAACGCATTCACCGACGACACATTCTTCAATGGGCCTTGAATGAATCACGACGTTCTCCTCAATATTCGTCCCTGCACCAATTCTAATCTTTCCATAGTCAGCCACGATCTTAGCGCCTGGGCCTACGTAGCATTCCTCGCCTATCTCAACGTCTCCTATGATCTCTGCCGAAGAGGCAATGAAACAGCCTGAGCCAACTCTGGGTTTCTTACCGCGAAACTCAAACAGCGGAATAGCCTCACACCCCCAAGAAACACCTATACGGTAGCGAATGGAATCAATACATGTCTCAGATTATAAGCAGTAGGTCATTAAACCTTTTTCGACTGCGTTGACCGACACATTCTCAACGATCGGTCTTCACAATTCGTTTACCTCTCAAAGACTGTCCCTTGCTCAGCACTTATCATATATGAGTATCATCATCTATCTTAGATTCTCCATTGGTAATCTTAATGTCGGAAATAACTGATATCTGTTTTCTTCAATTTGCATTTTCCGTCAGCTACTCTTGGGCTACTTAATGGCGCTCCACGTCTCTTCGGATCAGACGTACCGTGAATGCCGATATATGGGATCCAATTTCGTCTCTGTTCCCAATACTCTTATTCTTCCACTCCCTAGGACCAACATTGACCCAGATTTCGAAGCTTTACAGGAACAGTACGGACGAAAAGCTATTAGAAAGTGAAAAATCAAGGAGAGGTTTTGGTCAGCTTCCTTTTTTCAAATTCTCAATTATCTCCACGAGTCCGAATTCATGACTTCCACTATAATTCATGATCGTGCAGGCGCATCATTCCCAGTTTTTAGGCCCTCAGCATTCGAGTCGCATTAGCGAAACAAGAACGAGAGTTTGCGATTTTCCCAACTCACTACTCCTTTTTCTTGCCTAACAATGAAAGAATTAAGAGCAGATATACGCATAGTCGTTGATAGTTAGGATGACTTACCTGCTCGAGTATTTTTGGAAGAAAATGGGTTTCAGTGGGGGGGAACACAAGAATGCCTGTTTTCAAGATACTCATAATGGGTCTACCAGCGTCAGGGAAAACCACTTTCATCCGGCATGCCTTTGAAGGCGATCAATCATTCAACACCAAGGATTACCGTCCGACTTTTGGTGTGCACATATCCCTTCACGACTATAAGGGTTTGGAGCAAGTAAAAGTTTCTTGTTTTGACTGTGGGGGTCAAACCAGTTTTATTGATACGTACCTCACGGATCAATGGGTTCCAAAACTATTCGAGGAAGCTTCTACATTCCTCTTTCTAGTGGATTCCTCATCAAAAGAGAATCTGAAGAAGGCCAATGAACTCTTCCATAAGTACCTCGAAAACGTGATCAAACATTCACTTGATACTGTGGTATATGTGCTAGCATCAAAATGGGACAAGCATGTTATTACGAAAGATGAAATCCAGAAAGTGTTCAAGGACATGGAAATCCACCCCATCTCTGTGCTTGACGGTTCGGCTCTTAGAGTCACACAGAAAATCATGGAGAACCTAAGCAAGAAGAAAGTGATGGGAAAATAGGGGGAGACCTCGAAGAAAGCTGCTGAGCATCTTGCTGGCAATATTTATTTCACGTGAGTCAAAGATAGAGGATAGTGCTGCCCCCTTGGCGTAACTTAAGCAAATCGGAAGTCATCTTAGCTCCAGCCAAGTCATCAAAACAGGTCGCTCCCTAGGCGAGGCGAGTGGTGGCTCTCGCTGATCGGTTCACACTCTTCTGGTTGCTCGTTATCTCTTCGCAAATGACTATTAGATTTTTTCACTCGCTCGATCTCGAACAGCAGATTAGCTAAGTGTGCGGGTACGCTAGATTGGCCACGGCTAGCAGAAACCCGATCAAGGCAATCTATCAGTTCTGACAAACTATCAACGAAATGCATGTCCACTGACGCTATTACCTCTAGATCACATTTGATCGATGAAGTCATGACTTCGACCATTTTCGCAACTATGTAATCCAATTCAGATGGATTTGCCTGTTTCATGGCGTTGGATTGAACGTCGCACCCGTCCAGGAGCTGGACGGATTCTTCGAAGGCCTCTTTGGCGAAGTGGTCATCAACGATCCCGCAGTTCGCAAGCCTTTCATTGATTCGGTCGAGTGACTCTAAGATCTTTCCGATCTTGTTCTTGACATATCTGGGTGAATCGAGGCTGAAAAAGACTATTACAGAGTAGAAGCCTATTAAGGGCAGGCTCCCAAGCGTTCCAATACCCACAGCTTCAATATCGTCGAAAGTGAGCATTGTTGTCACCGTCTTTCCCTTTGTTGTATTCAGCTGTATCATAGAATGCATAGCCAGCTTGTCGGACTGCTCTTTCGAGATAAAATCGGCTGGATATCTTGCGATGGGAGTCGGTCCATACGATAGATCAAACTTGGAGACAAATACTCCCTTAACATACTTCCTTCGTACTGTGTCTAACGGAGTAGCAGACAATTCTTGTAAACCCTCTCAAGTTTCTAGGTGCCCGATTGTTAAGATGTCCCTAATTGTGTTCGCCACCCACTGGCAGAGTGTACCCGAACACACCCATTCTCATCTCTCTCAACTCAGCTTTTCCTTCAGAATTGATTTGGATTCCTCAAGCACCGCAATAAGTCTCGTAATCCTTTCTTTGATGCCGCCCGTACCACCTTCCAGTTTTTCCAACTCGCCGGAACTCAGTAAGGAATTGGCGGCATCAATTGTTCTGTTTATGCTCGCTTCCATTTTGCCTTGAAGTGCTCGGAGATCATTCCACTCGCTAAAGCGCTTGCAGAGCTTTGTCAACTCCTCGAACAATCTGAGTGCGACACGCGCGGGCTGCGACTTGACATTCTGCATTTCCTTTGTTATAAGAGTCCGTATCACTGGATAAGTTTCCCAAATCAATCCCCTGGCGTTTTCATCAAATACGGTTATTATCCCTATCGCGGCGTCACTAGGACTCAGTTGGACCCCAACCACACCGACTTTGTTAATACCATTAAAGGACATGATCGAGTAGATAGTCCCTTGCTTTACCGCTGAAAGCAGTAACATCGCGTCCTCGGAAACGGTTCTTGCCTCCTCCTCCGTAAGAAACTCCTGTGGATGAATCACAGCTGGAACAGGGCCAAGCAACATGTCAAACCTGGTAACAATTACTCCCTCAAGAAAAGCCTTGCAGGACGATGGGCTAGACATCTTGATTTGATCTCCACAGATGTTAAGTGGTATGAGCAACGAATTGGAGACAGTATGCAAGGTTTAGCGGAGTTTTCGGAGCCACCGATTGTTACTCAGCTAACCCCAAAAAGCAGCTAGCCTCAGAATTTGAGGCAACCCCCCAGTTTGTCAAAAATTTCTACCATCGCCCCTTCCATACTGTTTTCTCCTATTGCTCATCCATCCTTAGCTGAACTCAACGACTCCAACGCTTCTTCAATAGTAAGGTTGGTCTTCCATACCACGAATCCATCTTTGTTCGGAAACATTATTAGGTTGAAATCTTCGTTCTGAGCAACCACAAACATCGACTTAGTTCTGAAGATCTTCTTAGCCTCCTCGAACATTATCTCACCCAAAGCACCGATTAGCCTCATGCCATCGGGATCGGTTCCGGGCGAGACAAAGTGGAAACCCTCTATCTGTCCGTCTCTGAGGGTGATAGCATCACCCTCCGATTCAATAGAGGGTATCTTCACGTGCGTTGACTTAAGTGAACTCTCTACCATGGACTGCCGCCGCCATTTCCGGGATCCATATTCTCATTGCCTCCGCTAAGGTTTTTTCACGTTGACGTACTATTGAACTGTGTTCTTCTTAAGGGGCCCAAAATTGACTGAAATGAAGTCGATGGACACTGCTGGAGGACCGATCACGCCAGAAATAGTCGTAATCAGACCCGCAGAGGCAAAAACACGTCGCAATTAGCAAGACCGCAAACCTATGCCCAATTTGGGAAATGGCGAGAGAAATATTCTTCGGCGAATGGTTCCCAATGCCTAATTTTATATCCCCAGAATGTGTCATCTTTACTGTCTGTGTGTCCCCCTCAGAAGTCGCGGAGGTGACTTGGAGTTTGGAAGTTCGTAGAGCTGAACTAGTCCATAGGTACTTTGATTTATTCGTTGAGTGCAGTGATCCAGAGGTTCAAAGACTTTACGACATGCTGTCCTTGTTCTTCGCTAAATGTGACGGTTTGATCTCAAACTCGGAAGTTGAGAAGTTGATGGGTGACCCTGGAGACTTTCCTTTTGATCCTTATCAGACCCCGGTTGAGAGAAGAGATTCCATACTCATTAGGTTGAAGTTCTTGAAGAAGTACCGTGTTAAGAATCCACAGGAAATCATGAGAATGATGACCTGGGGGATGTTTACATCTGAGAAATTTAGCTCTTCTGATCGAAAATATCTTGTCGAGTTCGTTGAGAATCCAGATAAATCATTTAGTTGGTTTGCTAGGAGACTAAACACCTCGACGAGCACCATCTTCGAGGCTTACCACAGGCTAAACAAGAGGATCCAGTTTTACTTTTCATCTGCGCTGAATTTTCCGTTGCTGAAGCTTAAGCACTTCATTGTTTTCTTCAAGCCTAATGAAACGTTTAAGCCTTCGTCATTATCTAGGGATTTTACGTTGAGCATTAACCGGGATACCCTTGGGGACTGGATGTGGGCATCATTCTTGGTTCCCAACCAGACTAGAATCTTCAAAGAGTTCGCTGACAGCCTTAAGAAAATCAGTTACAGGATGTTTGACGACCACAGGCTATATGAAGTAAAATCAATGGGCAAGTCGTGCAACCTGCTCATGTTCGATGGAGAAAAGTGGATGCCAAGTGACGACGTTCTAGGGGTTGGCGCATTCAAGTTTGCTGAGCGGGTTGGGGAAATTTTGCCTCGCTTAAATGATTATGAGTACAGCACAGAACCGATAAGGTTCGATACAATTGATTTTCTGATAGCGTGCCACAGGTATCGAAATGCGCGCTCAAAGAACTCCGAAATAAGGGAGGTTCTCAGACAGTATGGCTACAACTTGGCATGGGTCACTTTGGCAAAAAGATTGACATCCCTAAGAAGGGCGGGGCTCTTCTTTCCAGTTTTCGGCTTCTCAGGGTTAGGGTTAAGCGCGGCTTCAACCTATGCTGTTGAGTGTGAAGATGATCTCATCGAAACTCTATATCATGCGTTTCCGCAGTTCCCAGAATGCAGCGTAAGTAGAACGGACAAGGGAGTCGTGTTCATGGTGAGAGCCCCGGGTGAGAGCGTACCCGCGATATCTTATCTAGTGCAAAGCACTTTGCGGGATCAGGCGGAGCGCCTGATCGTGGCAAACAGGTTGCAGAACATCGGTACCAAAGTTCCAACTGCTCTCTACAGCCACTGGAACAAGGATAAGCAGTATTGGGAATTTGAACGAGGCTATTTCGATCTAGCAAAGAACCTTGAATAGAGGAAGGGGCTTTTGTTGTCTAACTAGCTGCAAGGTTTCTCGTGTCCTTCTACAGCTTCTTCATGAGTTCGGCTCTATCCTCTGGGGACACGTAGCTGAAACCTATGACTTCCATTTGCTGCCTGTTGAATAGCTGCATGCTTAACGCAACGGGTTCCCGAAGGTTCTTCTGGTATCTGTTGATGAATCCCTCGATGGTTTCTTTGCCGAGCCGTTTAAATCTAGATTCGTCTATTGAGAAGCTTGGTTGTCCTGTCTCCTCGCCTTCTTTGATGACCGAGATTATTACGAATTCCTCAAAATCTTGTCTACCGAGAGTCTTCTTCAAACAAGCATCTTTGTTCTCCGCTGGACCGCACTGAAAGAATATTCTCTTCGTCTTCGCGAACCATGGTTTAATTGTGCTTGGATCATAGCGCAAATCTGAGTATCGCTTTGCAAGCTCCTTGAGGTAATCAGGTGTCGAAACGATATCCTTTGTTGACATCAGAATCGCCTAAACTCGATAGTCTCATGTAAGGAAAAGTCAAATACTGATATTCGAATATGCTTGATATAACTGTTTTGAGTGGGAGCCAATTGGTAGAAGGACTGGACTATGAATGTCAGAATCGGTGAAGTGTGAGAGTTCGGAACAGTCTGGTTTGGAAACGGACTCATCAAAATGATTGATCAGAGCAAACTATCATTTGACAAGTATCTTAGCTTTTCAAACACTCTCTCACTCTTTCTTTTTTTCTCTGTCGGTGTGTTAATCACATAGAGCTTAAGTGCGCTCTTAGTTAGCTATCTAACTTAGTTAGAGGGTGAAAAAGTGAGTTTGACAAGAACGTTCAGGGATGGAGAAGACGAAGAGCACCATGGATCCGCTCTTAGGCGATTCATCTTACCTTTCGGCTGTACTTTTTCCGGAGCACCAAGCCAACAACCGTCACCACGAAGCCAGTGACAAGGACACCTGCCTCCAGCACAGGTCTCCACGGAATCACCGCAAACGCAGGTACAGGCGGATGGTAGTTAGTGTTGTTCAAGTCGATGGATACACTGATGTTCTCGGTGTCCAGCTTTCTGAAAACCCAGTTTGCAATTGTCGCATTACCAGCATACTGGAGACCCGGTCCATACTTCTGCCAAAAAGAGACATTCCAGTCAACAAGCAAAGAGAAACTCAAGTTCCCACCGGAATTGAAACCAAGGTTCAGGATCGTATTGCTCAGATCCGGCACATAGTATGTAAACGTGCCATAAGGATGGTAGTCCAATTCCCACAATCTCGTATTCAGTACTCCGCTACTGTTAGTACCGTTTTTCTCTGTCTGACTTATGTACGGTATGCAATCAAAGCTGAAAGTATAGGTCCTATTGTCTGCGAAGATGTATAGCACTGCTTTCACGTAATATACTGTTATGTTGTGTGGAGTTGACAGTCCCCAGGAAAGCAACTCGTCCGTAGCCTGGTTGCTCATGTTATATATTGAGTGCATTAACCACGGAGTCTTTATGAAAGGCGTATTTGAGCATGAAAGTGCGGCGAAAAACTGCATCATAGAATCGAACTCGGAGGGTTGCGAAGCACTAACGTTAAACGACATATACACCATCCGAAGGTCACTTGGTTCAGCAGTGAAAGGGAACATCTTGATGTAGTCGTAATTGATGTTATCTGTTAGCAGTCCACCTCCGCCTCGCGCCACCGTCCAGAACTCAGCGTACTGGGCCAGCGTTGGACTGTTGTTGTAGGCCACTGCGGAAGCAGCGAGCAGTGATGCGCCAGAACCAGAGATGATGATCCCTACGAGGAGCAGAAAAGTGAGTGTTCTTCGGTCCCTCATGCTTCCGACCACCCTCTTTCATCTCTATTCCTTGTATTTAACACACACAGATAATAACACTTTTCACAAAAAAAGGGGAAGTTTGAGCATCAGAACCACTAGTTCGAACAGATGCTAAACCCAAGGGCCCTGATGCCACTCGTATACATTCATGTCGAACGCGTTTCCTGAATACACATCCAAGTTGTACGCCGAAGTAGGTGGATTGTACACGAAGTGGTGAGGAGCTTGAACGCTAAGAGCTAGACGTAAGTCTGAATTTGAAACCATTTGCTTTTGCTTCGAACTGAGCTTCTCCAATTGCCAGCTCTTTGATTATTCTCAGGGGAGTCTCGGTCTCGTTTATGAAGCATTGCACTTCTTTTTCTATCCAGTTTCGGGGTAGCTTCACTCGCAAGGTGAACTCTCCTAGTCCTTGTGGAACATAGGACCCTTGTATCTCATTTTCGCCGACATTGAGTTGAAGGATGGGTGTCTTCAGTTCGAACTTGCTTAGTGGAAGGGACGGCACGAGTGTAAGCCCGTCAATTGTGGGTTCTACACCTGACAGCTTAAGTATCGCTGTAAGAAAGTTAGCGTGAAGATTAAGGTTCATAACTGGGAAATCAGTTGTCGGTGTCGCGATATGGTAGTACGTCTCTCCCGGTCGAGATGCATACGATGCGTTAAAAGCGTCTGGTCCACTCCATATGCCATACCAGACATCTGGATATAATTCGGCATGGTGGTGCATTGAGTTCTTGATGAGAGCGTTCCAAGCTTTATCTGGGTCATATTTGCTGTAGCCCCAAGATAGCAAGAAATTCATTGCAAACCATATCCCGCCGTTGACATCCCATCCTTTCTCGAGGTAGTTCAACATTGTGGGCACAGGTGGAGAGACGAGGTTCTGACCGAATTGAGAAGGCTTGTCAAGCTTCTCGTAAATACTATCAATTAGTCTATTAGCATAGCTGTCAGGCAGAGATCTTGAGATCAGAAGCCAAGTTAACGGTTCAAGGAAAATACTCTCATTACCAATTGGAGAACCTGACCCATCCCAGCCTCTATAGAACCACTTTTCGTTCCAAGATTTAAGGCATGCCTCATGAAGTTTTTTCAATACATCCTCAATCATATCGCTGTACCGTTTATCCTGCTGTTTCTCGAAAAGCAAGGAGATCCTAGGAAGAACGTACAATGCGAACGCCGAGTTGAACATGGACTCGCCAAATTTGATGAATTTCCCCCGGTTTCTCACCATCGTCGAGATTCCATCATTCCAGTCCCCGTCACCAACTCTAACGAGTCCGTGTTCGCCGAACCCTATTTTATCCAATAGGAAATCCACTGTGAGTTTTATTCGCTCATAGACGGTTGACGAGATTCCACTAGACTTGGGGTAAAATGGAATACTCTTGTTCAAAAACTTGAAGTCGCGTGTAGCGAATAGATATTCTGATAGCCCCCACAAAAGGAAGAGACACAAATCTGAAGGATTCTTGTGGACAATGGCTCCAGTCGTCATGCCAAAGCCAGTAGTCACATAAGGAATTCTCCCATCGGGAGTCATCATCCGGAGTGTGTACTCGAGCATTTCTCTAGCAAGACGTGGCTCCGTATAGATCATTGGAATAGTGAATAACATGAAGTCTCG
>JAHPYV010000120.1 GCA_019058495.1 Promethearchaeati archaeon | reverse complement strand
GGATAGTACTTCAAAGCTATTAGTGCCAAAGCCATCGCTATTAATGGGATCATAGTCATCGATAGCCTGAACACTAGATTTACCTCTGGCGTCGGCGGCACGCCTCCTTGGTAGCCTGTCAGACCAAAGACCAATGCGGTCGTCAATCCCGTGAGAACGAAGCTGAATCTGCCAAGGAAACCGTTCATCCCATAATATATCCCCTCTCTTCTGATCTTCGTTTTTACTTCGTCTTCATCAGCGATCTCGGCAATCATTATCTCAGGCAACATCATGTAACCAGACAGCCCGATGCCGGCTAGCAGCATCACGGGGATGGTCATCATGAAACTTGTGACGAAAAACAGAGGCTGAAGTGAGAGCGCAAATATCGCCATCGTTACAATGAAGGAATTCCTCGTCCCAAATCTCTTATAGCATCTACCCCAAATAGGAAGAAACGGCATAGCCGTTAAGAACATGACGGCGAGAAGAATCGTCACCTCACCGCCTGATATCCCTATGAAGTTGGTTGTAAAGAATTGTAGCATGCCTTCTAGCCACAGGAATGCATAGTTAATCATGAGACCCGCCACAGCGAAGAGCAGGAACGCTCTGTTTCTTACCGACGTCTTCAAAGTTTGACCTAGAGGCGGGTTGGCGTCCATGCTGAACTCCTTTCTTTCTTTGTTCCACGCAATACTGATTATGTACGGTATGCATCCAGTTACACCGAAAACTAAGCCCAAGTACTTGTACGCATTGAATACGCCCAGGGAGGGTGACAGGGATTCGATCAGCAATGGCATGGAGAAAGCCAGAATAAGTCCAATTGCTGCGAACAACTGCCTAAACAGTTGAACCTGAGCTCTGTCTCGAGGCTTTTCATAAAGCTCCGGAAACAATGAGACATATGGGACACTGACTAGCGCATAGAATCCACTAAAAGCACATATGACGAGAAGGAAATAGATGAACACAGAGATATTGAAAGGATCAGCCAAAGTGCCTTCCACTGGTGGAGTCCAGACCAAGAAGTAGAAGACTAACAGGAAGATCGACCCTATCCCGATGTATGGTCTCCTTCTACCCCACCTTGTGCGAGTTCGATCAGAAACGATTCCGAACAAGGGGTTATTGATGACGCTCCATAGACCATAAACCGTGATAGCTATCCCGTAAAGCACGCCATCTAGACCGATGTACTTCTTGTCAACGTAGAAAGTCAAAGCAAACAACGCAAATGCGTTGTAAAGTAGTGACGTTCCAAAGTTGCCAGAAGCGTAGCTAGCCTTCGACTTCAAACCCAACAGGTATCCCTCCAACCATAAACCGTTGATTCATTAGCGACGGCTTTGCTCTATATTCGAGGTCACTAATTAAGTTAGCGTCCTAGAGATTCCGAGGATGGATAACGATCATGGGCCTCAATAAGAAGAAGCATCTTCATGCAAGTAAGCCCGAGACGGCCTACCTTACGATCTTGAGTCGCAAAGCTGACCATGTATCATCAACTGCAACCAATGTAACCGCTTTGAGTCCGAGCGACTCAGCATATTCCCGAATAACATCCCGATTTTATGTCAACCTCCATCTTAGGCGTAGTGCGGTTTCAAAGACCGTGAGCTGCGACACGGACACCGAGAAAGAGGAGCGATAGACACGACCGAAAAAATACTGACGGAGAGGAAGGCGACGATCGACTCGCCAAAAAAGGAAATGACGATCCAGCTCTGCTACAAGGTTCTCGGCGAAAGGGGGGAAGCCCATGGTCATCGTGCCAGCCGACGTGACATGGCGCAAGGTCACGGAGCTACTGAAAAAGCTTTTCGCCGAGGAGGGCATGCCGCTCGTGGGGAGGACCTAGCAACCACAAGTGGAAGTGTAAAAAGTGTTTCATGGATATGTATTCTCTAAGAATACCGATCCTAGTCTTGGAGTCACTACTATGAACTTGGTTAAATTCGGCGTGGATGACCTAGACAGGTTGATCGGCGGTGGCGTTGTTCAGAGGAAGGCGTACCTGCTTGAGTACGATGTTGGGACGAGCCCCGCTTCTTCGTCTTTCCCTTCATCGCGATGGGTGTAAGGGGGGACGAGGCGTGCAGGCTCGACATTTTCGGGTACACGTACGACGAGGTGGTGGAAGACATGATGAACGCGGGCTTCGATGCAGATGAAGCTGTTAGGTCGGGCAGGCTCGCTATCGTAGACTACGAGAACGGGAGCGTCCATATCGGCGACGAACCCGCATCAATCAGTGGCGCGGGTGAGGGAAGCGGGATAGACTTGGTCAGCACGTTCCGCCTGAGTGAGGAGTGCTGGAGCAGGATCGCGACGTGCGCCTCGGCTGGTGCTCGGGTAATGTTGCAGGGTGCGACAGTGCTATTCAGGCAACTCGGGTTCAGAGACGCAATTAAGTTAATCGAGATGCAGATCAGATTGGCGAAGAACCATAACGCGGTCTTCGTTACGGATGTGGATCCCCGCGCCCTCCACCCGTGGAACTAGCTGTACTCGAAGAACTCTTCGATGGCATAGTCGAGCTCACTACCCAATGGGAGAACAGGAGGCTTCAAAAGTACGTGACGGTGAAGGACTCACCGTTGCCCCGTTTCAGGCGGGAGCGTGTGCCGTACGAGATCGTGGTCAGGGAGGATATTGCTGTGGGGGTGTCGATCGGCGTGGCGCTGGGCGAGGACTTCGAGGCATTCAAGTGAACGCTTGCACTAGTCGCCCCTGGCGTTATTGAGTCCCAGAGAGAGGGAAGAATGGTTCTCCACTACGCCCACGGGGTCAAAACCCTGCACAAAACCGCCTTCGAGAAGGTGGGCTACGAGAGAGGCTATGAGATACTGTATCGGTGGGGAGAGAGCGCCATGGTGGACGTCCTCAAGTCGATGATCGGGGAGATGAAAACAGCGGTCGCGGCACTGGCTGACGGTCGGGACAAGGCAGTAGACATGTTCGCCAAGTTCATCTCAACTCGCGGATGGGGAGACTTCAGGCTGTCTAAAACAACCTGAGACAACGCGAAGGTGCGCGCCGTTGTGTACAACATCCCCGTGGGGGAGGCAATGCGCGGTTATGGGAAGCCAGTGGACGCGTACATGGCTGGATGCGTCGCTGGTATTGCCAGTCTAATTCTAGGCGAAGGCGTTCTCTGCCGAGAAACCAAGTGTGTGGCTATGGGAGACGAGCGATGCGAGTTCGAGGCAAGCCGCCTTTCTGACACCCCAATGCCGACGCACACGCCAGCTAACTCTAGAAATAAAACGGCGTAAATGTTCAAGATAGCCCGATGCCATTGTGGCGCGTGCGCTAAATGCTAACGGGAGGCACTACGGTAGAATTCTTATTATGAAAAAATGAGGAAAGGGAGAAAAGTCCTTGAACTTCCGCCCTCCTCCTGATTGTGTTTATGTTTTTCGCTTAGCCCCAATTTCCTTCTCAATCTGTTTAAAATCGTAGTCGACTTTGACTTTCTGTAGCACCAGTGCCCCGAGAAACAGAAACACTGCGAGGATAGGTCCAAATAACCTGTATCCTTCGTATCCAGGGAAGATTCTTACGTCCGTCAGGATGCCTGATATCAAGAAACCACCGACTTGGAACAGGTTCAGTGGGATGGAGTTGAACCCCATGTAGATGCCTGCGCGCGCCTCTCCACTTCTCAACTCATCTTCGTGGGCAATGTCCGACATTATCACATAAGGAATGAGCATGTATCCCGCTAAGCTCAACCCAACCAAACCGATATATATGAATCCCTGCTCGAATAATGAGCCGGGTAGACCGGGCCCGATTATTATGGAGAACGGCAGAACGACAACAAGGAGGATCAATGCAAAGGTGAGGCTCCGTCTTCTTCCTATCTTCCTGAACATCAGCATCCAGAAGAAGAAACTTAAGATGATTACAATGAGGAATACACCGCCGAACGTCATATAGTCCGTCGTGCTTGAGAAGCCCAAGACATACTGGATGAATCCCAGCACCAGACTTTGGATAGAGATAATGCTTATCGACAGGAGTCCTTGACAAAGTATCCACTTCAGGTAATTCGTGTTGCGAGTTATGACTTTCATTTCTCGTCTTATGGATAGCGTCTTGATGCGCTTTTCGGAAGGCTCCAAGATCCTCAATATGGCTGGAACATAGAATACAACTTGTAGCAAGGAAGCTATGATCATTAGCTCCAGAATCATAGACCAGTTTCGATCCGTAATTAGCGATGGAAGTAGGAATGCGATCACTACACCGATTATAGTTCCAATCATATTGGTTATGTTTAGGATTGTTGATACTCGAACTCTTTCTTCTGGGTCAGTCAATTCTGGCATCCAAGCTTGATAGGGAGTGCTGATCCATCCGTACCAGAAGTTGACCATGCAGACGCTGAACGTCATGTATAGGAATAGGGGTATCTGGTAGGAATTCGCAGTATAGCCAGGCACTGTGTCAGCTGTGTGCAAGAAGTATGCTGGTGAGAACAGAAGGATCATTGAGAGTGCTAGAAACGGGACTCCAGTGATTGCGAAAGGTTTTCTTCTTCCGAGTCGTGTGCCTTTCAGTCTATCACTGAGAGCGCCTGCCCCAAACTGGGCAAGCATGATCGTTATTTTGCTGAGAGCGAGGGCAATCCCGGCGTATATCCCCAAAAGATAGAGCGGTTCAGCTTCGTAGAAATACAGAGGGGCGAATTCAACTAGCCGCAAACCAATTGCTGCACCAAGTGGTCCGATACCGTACCATAGCTTGTGCCTTGTCCTCATGAAGGGAAATTATATGTTTAATTCGTATTTAAATAGGTTCTCTTCGAAAAAAGGTCAGATCGTGGGCTCAGCCTCGCAGTTTCTCAATACCGGTGAACGTTTTCAATATTGAAGTAGCTTTTCTCGAAGTGCCCCACTCGGCAACACTCTAAATTCTTCCTACTCCTGGCATGACAGCGGACAACAAACAAAACCCTGTAGCAAACGTATTGTGCGCCAAAAGGAAGTAACAAATTGTTAAATGAGCGAGCTCGAATTCTTCATGAGCCAGAGACTTGGCGTTCTCAGACGCCTGAAGAGTAAATGGGTCTTAAATACTCGAAGATAAGTATGAATTATCTTAATACAGGAGGAGGAAAGGTTGACTGCTGACAGCCGTAAAAGCGGCAGTGAGGATGACGTGTCCATAGGTGTCTTCGTCTGCCATTGCGGAGGAAACATAGGTGACACTGTTGACGTCAAGAAAGTCAAAGACGCTATAGAACAATTGAGTGGCGTCAAACTCGTTGAAACCTACGAGTATATGTGTAGCAAGCCTGGACTTCAACTTATCAAAGAAGCTATTACTGGGAAACGCATCAATCGAGTAGTTGAGGCTTCTTGTTCACCTTTGATGCATCTCAACACGTTCAGAGGTGCTGTTCAGGAAGCAGGACTGAACCCCTACCTGATTGAAATGGTTAACATTCGTGAGCACTGTAGCTGGGTTCATAAGGATAGGGAAGCGGCGACTGCTAAAGCAATTGACATTATTAGAGGAGCTGTGGAGAGAGCACGTTATCTGCAGCCATTGGAACCAAAGAAGGAACCTGTAGACCAGAACATCATGGTGATTGGAGGCGGTGTTACCGGTATCTTTACTTCACTTGAGCTAGCGAACAAAGGGTACAAGGTCTTCTTAGTTGATAGGGCTCCAAGTATAGGCGGTCACATGATGCAACTCAGCAAGACCTATCCTACTCTCGATTGCTCCACCTGCATTCTGGCTCCCAGAATGGTTGATGTAGGACAAAACCCCAACATATCCATATTAACACTCGCAGAACCGATCTCGATAAAGGGTTCACCTGGAAACTACGAAGTTACTTTGAGAAGAAAGCCACGTTATGTTGACGAGAAGAATTGCTCTTCCTGCGGCGAATGTTCAAAGGTATGCCCAGGCAAAGCACCTAATGAGTATGAAACGGGGCTATATGAAAGGAAAGCGATATACATACCCTTCGCCCAAGCGATCCCCAGCGCCTATGTTCTGGATGCAGAGAACTGCCTGCGCTTCCAGAAGGGGATATGCGGTGTGTGTGCCAAGAAATGCAAAAGGGGCGCAATTAACTTCGATGATAAAGAGAAAACTGAAACACTGAAAGTTGGAGCAATTGTCGTCGCTACAGGCTACGACATGATGGATCCATCAAAGTTCGGCGAGCTGGGTTATGGAACTCATCCCGACATTGTGACAAACTTGCAGTTTGAACGACTATTCCTGAAGGGACTGGTAAAACCTTCAGATGGCAAGGTTCCTAAGAAAGTAGCATTTGTTCTTTGTGCTGGCAGCAGGAGCCCAGAACGAGGTGTGCCTTACTGCAGTAAAGTATGTTGTATGGTCGGAACTAAACAGGCTTTTCTGTTCAAGGAGATGGTTCCAGGAGCGGAGCCTTGGGTATTCTACACGGACATGAGGGCGGCAGGCAAAGGCTACGAAGAGTTCTACGGAAGAGCAAGGGAAGAGGGCGTAAGATTTGTCAGAGGACGGGTGGCGGAGATCGTCCCGCTGACCGACGGAAGCAACAGACTCTTAGTTCACGCCGAAGACACTCTCTTAGGCGCGCAGATTGAGGATCACTTCGATATGGTGGTCCTAAGTCCCCCTTTGCTTCCAAGTTCTGGAACACCCGAACTAGCCAGCCTACTCGGTTTGCAGAGAGGGCCGGACGGCTTCCTCCTCGAAAAGCACTACAAGTTGGAGCCTGTGGACAGCACGCAGGGTGGGATGTTCGCATGTGGCTGCGCACTCGGACCGAAGGACGTTAGAGAAAGCGCCCTAGAAGCAATGGCTGCAGCCTCCCGTGTGACGACATTTATTGGTAAAGGTGAGACAACGATAAGCCCTGAGAAGGCCTTCTTGTATGAAGATAGGTGCAATGGCTGTGGCGAATGCATCGAGGCTTGCCCAGTCAAAGCGATAACCAAGGCTGAGGCTAATGGAGCTGATGTTGTAATAAATCCAGTTTCCTGTGTTGGATGCGGTGTATGTGTTCCCATCTGTAAGGCAGGGGCATTGGATCTGAGTGATTGCACCGAGCAGCAGCTTATGGCTCACATAGCTGGTATTTCCTCTGGGAATGTTTCACCGAAGATTGTTGCATTCACAGACAAAAGAACCGGCTACAAGGCCACCGACATGTATGGCATGGATAGGAGAAGTTATCCGCATAACGTTTTGATTGTTGACGTTCCATCTGCAGGGCGCGTCGGATTAAAGCATGTAGTTCAGGCTTTCGCTACTGGTGCTGATGGTGTACTCTTTGTAGAAGGCGAGGACAGCATTATGGGCATGACCAAGTTTAGAGAGCATGTTAACAACCTACGCCGTGAAGTCTCCGACCTGCTTGGCGTCAAGCCAGGTCGAATCTCAACTGTCTCGGTAACGCTTCCTCAATACTATAAGCTGGACGCCTTCAACACTTTAGGCGAGAGAATAATCAAGATGGGACCTTTGGAGCCTGAGGTTAGGGCGAAAGCTAAGGAGGTGCTGAATCAAATTGCCTGATAATAATAGTCAAGGGGTAACTTTGGGTGCCAAAAAGAGGGGTGCTGCCGTGAGTCCTTTGAGAAGAATTACGCCCGACCAGATTGACGCTAAATTCATGGAAGAAGTATCTAAGATGCCAGGCGGAGACAAGATACACGCTTGCTTCCAATGCGGAGTGTGTACTGGTTCATGCCCAATAGCTTTCGCCATGGATTACGCGCCAAGACAGATCTCTGAGATGATTCACATTGGTTTGAAAGACGCGGTTCTGTCAAGCGCGACGATATGGCTTTGCAGTACATGCTACATTTGCTACGAGAGATGCCCACAGGGAGTTAAGTTAACTGACGTTTTCAACGCCATCAAGAACAAGGCAGTACAGGACGGTTACTCTGTACCGCCGGTTTATGAGAAAATGAGTAAGCAGCTCTTAAAGAACGGGTTCGTCTACGACATGGAGATTACGAATGAAGACAGGGAAGCGCTGGACTTGCCAAAAGTTGAGGATGTCAAACCCGAGATCTTAGCTGAAGAACTCAAGGACACGCTAATCTATGACCTAATTGGAGAGAAGAAAGAAAAGAAGAAGCACGAGGAGGCTTAGCAGAAAAGATGAACGAAGAAAACGAGGATCGTCGGTCTTCCAGCAACGGAGATCACCGTTACGCCCTGTTCATAGGCTGCACAATTCCAGTTAGAGAAAACAACTATGAGGCTTCAGCGCGTGCGGTCGCGTCGGCGCTTGGCATCGAGATGGCTGAAATCCCAGGGCAGTCGTGCTGCGGACTACCTTTCCGATCGATTGACTTCAACGCTTGGCTCACGCTAGCAGCCCGTAATCTTGCAATAGCGGACAAGTTGAATCTTCCTACGGTAATGGTCATGTGTAATGGCTGCTACAAGTCCCTCCTAACTGCCAGTAAGGAACTTCAAGAGAGTGAAAAGCTTAGGCAGAGTGTTTCCAAGAGGCTATCGGTTGAAGGC
>JAHPYV010000119.1:3174-8624 GCA_019058495.1 Promethearchaeati archaeon | reverse complement strand
TTGTGAAGAGGTTAATTGATCCTTTTCCTGGTTGTTGCGGTTAACTTGCTAGGTTCTGGTAAAGGGGAGATACTGAGTAGAAGATTACCGGGGCCGTGGCAGAAGTGACCTCCCAGCCTGAGGCATTCGATTTCCTGCCTCTGATATTATTCGCCATTAGGAGCGAGAAAGCGAGAAATAAGGCGACTCCATTAAATATTATGAAAGCATTATAGTCAACAAATCCCTGCTTTGTTATCTGAGATTCCATCGACACAAAAATCGTTCCAACAGTAACTATGACGATCCCTGATTTTTCAACAAAGTTAAGTTTCTCGCCCAAGAGACGAACGCACAGTACTGTTGCGACAACTATGCTGAGACTACTCACAGTCTTCACTACGTTGAAGTCGCCAATGTGAAATGCTTGGACTGAGAGAGCCCATCCGATCTGCGCAATTATCCAGCCCGCAATCCAGAGCTTGCAAAGGACAAGAGTGAGTACCACTTTTAGTGGGTTCTTGGCTATTTTCCCCGGCGTTATCTCAGGTAGCTGGGAAAGCCCTTTCCTCTCCATCGCAACAGCGATTCCACCAAGGATCGCTGACAGAATAGACAGATAAAGAAAAATGTAGTCCACAGTGACAAGGCCTCCAGCCACTTAGCTGTCAACTAGAATGAGAGTTTCTTATTTCTTTTGTGTTTTCAGCTTGGAAAGCAACCTTGATTCAGATTCATGAACGGGAAAATCTTATCAAACGAATGCATGACATTAGAACACATAAGCAAGAAGTAATGGTCGATGCCACCAGAGATCGATAGAGAAACATGCGTAGGTTAAGAGAGCTTCTTGCCGTATTTCAGGATAATTCTGGCGTCTGGAATTCTTCCTTTTCGAGGTTTCGATGATGATGTGCTTGCCCGTTTCCACGCGTCTCACATTGTGCACATGAAGCCCTCATTATGCAGTTTGGTGACGTGAGTGTCTGCATATATTATACGCTATGCAGAACGCTCTGTTTTGTCTGGCTACCTTGATGTGGCTTGTTTGGCTAGTCTGAGGAGTTTATTTATGATTTGATCGTATGTTTCGCCTTTTCTGCCAATTGCCTTCAGTTGGTCCCTAGTTTCTATTGATAACTGTATTGTCGTCTTAGATTGGTTGTTCATTTTGAATTTACCCAGCAGTGAATCGGTTTTATGCCCTTTTATATGTTTCCATAGTTTCCATAGTTGCCATGGTCTTTATATTGCATTGTGAACATATTTTATTATGGCACAAATAGTCAGTATAGCAAACGAGTGAGAAAAAAAGCATGGGTCAGATGCGCCACCTGAACGTCACTGCTCTTTCCAGAAAAGAGTTGGCTTATTTGCTCGGTTTATACATTGCAGACGGATACTCTCATATGGGCAAGAAGACGAGAAGAAGAAAGTCTCACTCATATCGCGTCGGATTCTGTTTGAACATAAATGAGCTGGAGCTGGCTCGTAGGGTAACCGGATTGCTTAAGCGTATAGGTCCAAATCCACGAATTCACAAGGACAGGCTAAAAGACATGTGGATTGTGTTAACTTACTCGAAGGCGCTATTTCTTTTTCTCCCAAGGAAAAGAGTTCTCAGAGACAGCATCTACGTAAGGAGCAGATTCTTTGAAGAGCATAAGTTGGCGAGTGTTGAGTGCGGTATCCCCTTCATTGCGGGACTTATCGATGGAGACGGGTGCTGCCAAGTGTGTGTCGAGGAGAGTGAAAACAAGCCGTGTTTTGGAGCAGTTGGTCAATGGAAATGGAGCATCACCCAAAGCAGGTATCTGTTTCTAGTTGACTATGCAAAGGAGTTTATTGAGTGTCTTGCTCCAGCTAGCACGCGTGTACGAGTCCGCAGCAATGGACCTACTGTCCTTTATGTTCGCAGACTTGGAATAAGAGCATTGCTTGATGCGGGCATCGCCCAGTTCTCGTATAACGCGGCTGACTGGCTGAGGAAAGTAGATGAGTGCAGAAGTGAACGGAGAAAGTATTTGACAACTGGCCAAGTTGCTCGAAGGCTAGACATCGGTTACCTCACAGTGGAGAGATGGATCAGATCTGGAAGGATGGGACATTTTAGGAAGAAACTGGGGGCACGTGAATCAGCTCTCTCTTGGTACTACATTCCAGTGGAGGAGGCTGATAGAGTCGAACAGGAAGTTCTTCGGGATAAGGAGAGGACAAAGAGGATCAGAAATGGTGGAGTAAAACTTAGGGATCTAGTTGAAATGTTGGGTATCTCATATCCGTCGCTGTTACGATGGCATGAACATGGGAAACTTCAAGCCGCGGTTGTGCGTGAAGGAAGTCTAAGGTATCTTGTGGCGCCGCAAAGCGAAGTCGCAAGACTCAAGAAAGTATTACGGGAAGCGGAGGAAGAGAGGAAGAAGATTAGGAGAATCGAGAGTGAAGGCGTGAAACTCATAGATGTCTCGAGAAAAGCAAATATCTCACGTAGAACATTGAACAGTTGGTACCAGCGCGGAAAACTTAGGGCAATCATGGTGCGCGAGGGAATCCGCAGATGCTTGGTTGTCCCAAAAGAAGAATTTGAGAGGCTCATCAAGGAGTACGTGAAGTAGAGAGTGAGGCGAGTGAGTCGGTGGCCTTCGATGCCCCGCTTTTAGTCTCTGCAAGGCAGAGCGACAGTCCGTTCTTTTCTTATTCCTGGAGCAAGGAAAGTTTTATTAGATGATCGGTGATGGACGTATCATCATATACATGGATTGGAAGGTGATGTTGAATCCCACCAGAAATCGACAGGGAGACCTGCATTGGCTGCCAAGCTTGCGTCCAAGCTTGCCCTCAGAACGCGCTCTACATGGATGACGAAGAAAAATCGGTATTGAAGCCGGAGCTCTGCAAAGATGTATGGGCTTGCGTCGATGTGTGCCCAACAGGCGCTATTCACAAACCAGCGAAAAAGGATGCTGCACCTGCGGCGAAAAAAGAACCAGCTAAGAAAGAGACGGCGAAGCCAAAGAAGAAGTAGAGTTGCAGAGGTTGGTTCAGCGAATTCTTCCAAAAACTTTTTTGTTACAAGCGTGAGTGATTTAACTGTTACCCACACAGTATTAAGCTTATGGAACAATAAACCTACCCAACCAAGCTAGCGTGAGAAATGTAGCAAAGAGATATATTAGCAAGATACTCGTAGAGATTTGAGCATGATCATAGGGTAGGATGGGAGATTGACACTTGGCTAGACTCATCAAGGTGCCTGTGATAGATCATGATACCTGCGTTGGGAACGGAGAATGCGTCAGAAACTGCCCGATGCATGCGCTAAAACTAGTTGGCGGAAGAGCAGTTCTGACAGACCAAGAATTGTGTTCTCAGTGCAGAGAAACGACTTGCGAATTCTCATGCCCCACTGGAGCGATTACTGTCAAATACCAGAAGATATGAGAGAGAATGGGCGGATGGACTCGATCAACTATTTTTTCTTGTTTGCTCACCCATCCCTGCAGCGGTCGGCTCTCCTGCTTAGTGCTCCTTCTGGACTCGACTGACCTAAATGCTGTCTTATTGGGTGTACAGCTGGTCAATATGGCTTAGTATGACATCACAGGTGTGTCCAGCTCCCCAAATTCCGAATGAACTCAACACCTTAATTACTCAGGTGCGATAGCGAAGCCATAATAAGGGAGTTGAAAATAAACTAGGTCATGATTACTACGCGGAAATGAGCATCCAAGCTTGTCCCCATTGATGAAAACCAACTGGAAATAGGAATCGATCAGCTCGCCTATGCACTGTCTATTCTTAGGTGCGTGGAATCCAGATGCCTAGCAGACAACCCCAAGCGAGTGGAACCCAAAAAAACACGGTGAAGAAGGAGACAGTGAAATGGCATCTGATGAACCCCGATGTCGTTCTTGAAACTCTTAGCACATCTCGAAAGGGTTTGTCAAAAGAAGAAGCCGCCATTCGGTTTGAGAAATTTGGCCCAAATGAAATCGTCTCAGAGAAGAAGTTTTCCTCGCTGAAACTCCTCCTTAAACAGTTCACCGGCTTCCTGATGCTCATCCTAATCTTCGGGATCGTTGTATCGGCCATTGTTGACTTGAGCAAGAATGAATTTCCACTGGACTCGGTCGTCATTCTGGTCGTGGTAGTAGCTAGCGCCATCCTTGGGTTTAGCCAGGAGTATCGTGCAGAGCAATCCATCGAAGCTTTGAAGAGATTGGCTGCACCAAAAGCAAAGGCTCTCCGAGATGGAGCCGAGTCTCTCGTAGAGTCCAGGGAACTCGTACCCGGTGACGTACTTCTGCTAGAAGTGGGCACAAAGATTCCAGCCGACGCGAGAATGGTCGAGCAAGCGAACCTAAAGGTTGATGAAGCGATCCTAACAGGTGAATCCACCCCCGTTGAGAAATTCGCTGAACCTCTAAAAGAAGATGTCCCGATACAAGATAGGTTGAACATGCTATTCTCGTCCACAATTGTAACTTATGGCAGAGCAAAGGCTGTTGTAGTAGGCACAGCCATGAATACCGAATTCGGGAAAATAGCCAAGATGATGGAGGAAACTGAAAAGAGGAAGACCCCTCTTGAGGAGAGGCTTGAATCAGTTGGAAGGTGGCTGGGAATAACATTTCTAATTGTGACAGCAGTTGTGGCTGTTACTGGTCTCCTTAGAGGAGAACTGGATCCACTTCAGATGCTCATATGGGCTATAAGTCTGGCTATCGCAGCGATACCAGAAGCGTTGCCAATAGTAGCTACGGGCTCTCTCGCTATAGGTATGCGGCGCATGGCTAGACGAAATGCGATAATTAGGAAGCTACCGGCAGTTGAGACACTTGGATGCGCGACAGTAATATGTTCAGACAAGACAGGCACGTTGACCAAGAACGAGATGACTGTCCGAAGTATCTTTGTTAACAACGATTTCTTTAACGTGTCAGGTGTGGGAGTTCAACCATCTGGGGAATTCTCCTCTAACGGCAAAACAATAGATCCAGAAGAAGAATCAGACCTCGTGAAACTCCTCACCGTTGGGACGCTCTGCAACGACTCGCAACTCGTCTACGAAAACAAGAATTGGCGCGCAACTGGAGACACAACTGAGGCAGCAATAGTCGTAGCTGCGGCCAAAGGAGGTATCAACAAGGAAGAATTGGATACAGCCTCCGAGCGAGTAGCTGAGATTCCATTCGAATCCGAGAGAAAACGGATGTCAACTATTCATCCTTCGGGTGACGGAGGTTTCATTGTGTGTATCAAGGGTGCTCCGGAAATACTGCTAAGTCTTTCAACAAGGTATCTGAGTGGTGGCAAAGAAGAGAGACTCACGAGCGAACGTAGAGCATCATTCATGAAGGCAAACGAGGAGATGACTTCGAATGCTTTGCGCGTTCTTGGAATAGCTTACCGGACTCTTGAGGAGCTGCCTAGACGCTCGCCAACACCTGAGGATATCGAAAAGGATCTCG
>JAHPYV010000119.1:0-3164 GCA_019058495.1 Promethearchaeati archaeon | reverse complement strand
GACCTGAAGCCAGAGAAGCAATCAGTAAGTGCAAAATGGCTGGAATAAAGGTGGTCATGATCACAGGAGATCACAGGCTCACCGCTGAAGCTGTCGCAAGGGAATTGGGGCTGCTAGGATTGACCGGTCCAAGCGGCAGTGATGCAAATAAGTCTCGCGGGAGTGCATCTAAGGACAAGAGAGTTCCCGATATTCTAACTGGCATTGAGCTTGACGAGCTAAGCGACAAGGAACTCACTAAGATAGCAAATGGCGTCGCAGTCTATGCCAGGGTTTCACCTGAACATAAGCTGAGAATAGTGAAGGCTTTGAAGGCTAATGGACATGTTGTGGCGATGACTGGGGATGGAGTGAACGACGCGCCGGCACTGAAGAACTCCGACATTGGTATTGCAATGGGAATTACAGGGACAGACGTGACCAAGGAAGCTTCAGATATGGTCCTAGCAGACGACAACTTCGCTACAATAGTTTCGGCAGTCGAAGAAGGCAGAGGAATCTACGATAACATCAAGAAGTACCTGCTATACTTACTGTCAAGCAACGTCGGAGAGGTCCTTACCCTTTTCATAGCCAGTCTATTAGGTTTCCCACTCCCACTTCTTGCTCTGCAGATCCTATGGGTAAATCTCACGACTGACGGACTTCCAGCCTTGGCCCTCTCGATAGATCCACCTGACGCAGGTCTTATGAGCAGACCGCCAAGAGATCCAAAGGAAAGCATATTCACTCGCAGAATAAAAACTCTGATCCTCGGAATGGGCGTCCTGATGCCAATATCCGTTCTATCAGTCTTCTACTTCTACAACCCGACGTTAGCTGATAGCCCAACGTCACCAAGTCCGCCATACGTGTACGCAATGACAATGGCATTTACTACAATGGTCATGTTTGAAATGTTCAACGTTTACGTGTGCAGATCGGACAAGGATACTCTTCACAAGATAGGAGTCTTCAAGAACAAGTACCTGAACGCTTCAGTAATTTTCTCAATTGCCCTCCAATTGATAGTAATATATACGCCGTTCCTCGAAATAGCCTTCGAAACCCGGGATTTACTGATAATCGATTGGCTAATAGTTATCCTAGTAAGTTGTGTCCCCTTGGTTGTCGGAGAAATAGGAAAAGCGGTGTTTCCATGGAAAACAAGAACACAAAAAAGGTCTTAGTTATTCGTGCATGCTCGAGTTGACTTTCAAGGAAAGTTAGCCCAGACCACGAGGGTCTTCATTCCTGGGTTTCTACTCATGGATTTCCATCTTTACAAAAGCATTTTTATCAAAGAGCTTACCTATGGCTTCTTTTACTTCAGTCATCTCATGATCGTCCGTGGGGAACTTCTTTAGGAAATTGTACAGTTCAACATGGATTAAACCGCCAACGCGATACACCGTCAGAATCCTTGGGTAGCCAGATGTTTCAGGATCAGCTGACCCGATTTGCCTGGTAAGTATCGCGTCAATCCTTTCAGTGAAGTCTTCGCTTCTCTCCATGCTTGAGTAATGGTAACCGATATCATTCAGTTGATCCGTGACTATCTGGAATACCCTATCGGTTGTCAAATGATCTGTCCTCGACTCTCTCATTTCACTATTCCTCTTGTCTGCAGCACCGACCTTGGGCTGAGCTATTGCTTCGTTTCCGTCCACGTTGACAGCAGCTATTCTACCCATATCTGCAATTCACGCTTCTTCATCTGTCTTTTTTCATCTTAGAGATTCCATAGGATTTTCACCTGTCTTCGAGCAGATCGGACTCAACCTAATGATCTCAGTGACTCTCCGGTCTTGCTCCTCTGATTTACAAGTGGTTCATGATCTCAGACGCAGAAAATCGATATATCGTCTAGGTAGCGTCTTTCGGAAATAAATGCGGTTTTCCATCTATTTTCCATAAAAGTTGCATTCTCTATATAAGTCTTCGATTGTTACTGTATAATTATCATGCAATCCATGGCTTCCTGCGATATTCGTAATCATGTTTGGCTAACGTATGTCTCTTAGGGTTCTCGGGCTGATCTTCACTTCTTCGGGCTTGACTCCTTTCTTCCGGAGTTTCTTAGATTCGTCTGCGGCTTCTGACAAACCGAGTTTTGTTGCTTCCTCGAAGAAGTATAGAGCTTTCCTGTCTTCCTTCTTATTCAGATAAGCTACGCCCATGTTGTACCAGCTGGAAACGTCATTAGCGTCCACCGTGATTGCCGCCTCATAGCAGATGATCTCTTTGTCAAATTCTTCTCTTCTTCCATACTCGGCTCCCAAGTTGACCCATGCCAGAGTGTAGTCGGGTTTTATTTCCAAAGCCCTTATGTAACACTCAAGTTCCTTCTGGTGATCACCCTCAACACTATACGTGACGCCAAGGTTATACCACGCTTCTAAAAAGCCTTTGTCAATGCCAAGAGCCTTCTCATAGCATTTCCTTGCCTCTAAGTATTGACCGCTTTCACCGTAAGCTCCTCCTAGCGCAAACCATGCAACTTCATTGCCTGCATCGACTTCAGTTGCTGAAATGTAACTTCTCATCTCATTCTGGTTGTCTTTTTTCAGTCTGTAAGCGTCGCCAAGCTCAAGCCACGCGGGTGAGTTGTTTGGTTGCATCTCCAATGTCTTCTTGAAGCTATTTATGGCATCGTCTAGTTTTCCTTCCTCTTTGTAAGCCTCCGCCAAGTAGAACCAAGGGTCAGGATTGGTTGGTTCCAGTTCTACTGCTTTCTTGAATGACTTTCTGGCTTCCTTGAATTCCTCTCTGTCAAGTGAAAGGAATCCTTTCCTCATCAAATCGGTGAATGACATTGGCATCACTTGATGCGTGAGAGTTGAGCTTGAAATGTATTCACTTAGTGACCTCGAGTTGACTCGCAGTAAGCGAAAACCTTGTTCTCAGATGGCAATATAATTCCCTACCGCAATACATCTTTCGACCAGGATAAAAAGCGTTATTACTGTAGAAGAAGGATATCCCAACATTATTCATTCGTGTGTTAGTATTTTGCTTGAAGAATTCGGAGGGTTGCTCGATTTGGTGCGCGAAACCGGCGTATCTTATTATGGATGCACCCAAGCAGATCATGCAAGAGAAGATTTCAAAGAAATGGTTGCTCATAACTGTAATGCCGTTCTGCTCAGCGTGAGTGAATTTGACTGTGAACACTGGTGGCCTGC
>JAHPYV010000118.1 GCA_019058495.1 Promethearchaeati archaeon | reverse complement strand
GTCCTCTTTCGCCAACCTTAACGGTTCCGTAGATACTCATATCGCGAGATTCTTTCGTAGTTCGACTCATATATCATCTACTTTTCCTACATGGCATACAATTCATACACAGCATCATAAACTTTGCGGCGAGGCATTCCGCGGACAAGTCGAACAAACCAAGTGGCGTGATTTGGGCCATGACTTGAGGTATCGGCGTGGGCCGTAGGCGTAGGCCGCCTACTACTTGGAATCTGCATCTCAAAGCCATTTTACGTGTCTGCGCGGATGGGGAAGCTTCTCACTGCCTCCATCACTAGTGTCAAGGTCGAGGTTCGCGTATGCCTTTGAGCTGATCTGCTTGCCATATTGCGATATCCTCGATTCTTCTTCTACTGATGGTTTTTCCTTTGATTAGTGAAGCGATCTCAGCAGCTATTTTGTCCAGTTCCTCTTCACTAATGTCGAGTGTGAACTCATAGGCTCGCTTCTTTAATCTCGAAATCATCTCGTCCACAGTCATTTCGGTGGTTCGGTCGCAAAATTGTCTTCTTTCTACGGGCGGAAGAACCTGAAGTAACTCTGCCTCTCTTTTCCACCGATCTTCTGCTAAGCGGTACCTGCTATTGCGCGCGATTCTTTCTCTTATGGTTCTGCGTACTTGCTCGTACTCACCCACTGTGCTGGCAGGATTCCTTACTATGGCCACGACATTTCTTTTCACTACTCTTGCAATCTCCGCCAGTGCCTTCACAGGATCAGCCAGGAGATGAATAATGTGCACAAGGATTGCGGCGTCAAAGGCGTCGTCCATGAAAGGAAGCGAGTACGCATCAGCAATAACGAGCTTCCATAATCCCTTCTGCTTCGCCCTAGATATCATTCGGTCTGAGAGATCTACTCCGACCAAATCGAAAGAGAGCTCACTCAGGGGTTTTGAAACTCTGCCAGTGCCTACACCGACTTCCAGAATGGAATGGCAATTATGTTTCTTTAGCGCGTCCTCGATGATTCCAAGCTCGGCTTCGTTCAACGGTGGTCTCGTGTCATCATAGACATCTGCTATCTTGTCAAATTCCGCAATCATACACTACTTCACTCTCACAACGCTAATGGACGTGAAAGTCGATGCGCGTGACCAGCTAATACAAGTCTCTCTCAGCTAACGGCATCTCCAACCGGAGTACCGATAATCGAGTCAAATGAGTGCCAACCAAAATTGCTGATTCTCAGAGATGGGGCAGGGGATTTTGACCCCAATTTACCAGTACATATAAGCTGGCTACGTGGGGGCTATCACCCAGGTTTCACGACGGAGAGCGAAGTCGGTGAGTGGCTCTCAAGATAATGAGGTGAAAACTCCTGAGGCAGGCAAGCGCGACGTAGCCCATGCTCCAGCGAAAGCAGGGATTGCTTTTATTCCGATAATCGGTGGACCAACCGCAGAACTTGCTCTTGTCATTGCACCAACGCTAGAGAAGCGTAGAGTGGATAAACGCGATTGCAGAACGACTGTATGAACTTGAGAAGAAGGTCAATGGCTTCAGAATCGAAAGTCTGAAAGAGAATCAGGTTTTCTTGACAACCGTGATGCATGCTACAATTGCCGTATTGAGAAACCACCAGAAGGAAAAGCTGGAAGCCCTCCAGAACGCTGTACTAAACTCCGCCATGAACATTGACGTTGATGAGAACTTGCAACTCCTTTTCTGGGACCTAGTTGACGCCTCTGCACTAGAACTCCAGACTGACTCTGACCTCTAGCTCAGTGACGTCCACGTGCGTTTCTGAACCGATTTGTACCCTGCGTCGATGATTCGGTTGACCAACAAGCCGTCTTCGAAACTCTCCATCGGTTTCTCTCCAGTCTGAAAACATTTGAAAATGTGTCTAAATTCCGAGAGGTAACCGTAGGCCTCGTGTTCCCGTGAAATAGGGTAGAACCAGCCCTTCTTGGCTTCAGCTTTCTCCACGATGTAGCCCACCTTCTCTTCCGATGCGACCGTGAAGACTCTCGTACCGGTCTCCCTCGTTGCATCAATGAATGCTGATCCTTCTGAGCCATAAACCTCAAACCTCAGATCCAATCCTCCATGGGCACTCCAGCTATTCTCTGATTGCCCCATCTGGCCCTGAGAGTATCGAACCAGAATCAAGTTGTTGTCTTCGGCGGTGGTTTTGTGGATCAATGTCGCCTGCCAAGCAAAGACTTCCATAGGATTATCTGAAATGAGACGCCGCGCGACTTCGACAGAGTGGCAACCCATATCCATTGAGACGCCTCCTCCAGCCAGTGCGGGATCCCAGAACCACTTCGAGTGTGGACCGAAGTGCGCTTCACGGGAACGTACCCAGAAGACCTTCCCTATCGCCCCCTGATTGATGATCTCTCTAAGCCTTTCCACTTGAGGAATGAAGACATGGTTCTCGGCATAGAAGTTGGGAACATTGTGCCTCTGAACCGCGGCCACCATATGTTCAGCCTCTTGTACCGATCTCGCCAAGGGCTTCTCGCATGCCATCGCCTTGCCATTCTCTGCTGCAGCTATGGCTGCCTTCGCGTGTAGATGGTTGGGGAGAGCTATGTCGACGAAATTAACATCAGAGTCTTTGCAAAGCCGTTCTATTGCGGTCTCCCCACCATAGACTTTCTTTATTCCCCATTTCCTTGCAAACTCCCTCCCAGACTCCTCCACTCGCGTTCCAACGGCCACCACTTCAGCTCCGAGTTGCCTGAAACAGCGCATGTGGAATACGTCAGTCACAAATCCCGTACCAAGAACACCTATCTTCAGGAGACTCGATGTGGTCAAAAGATTTCCCCTATCCTTGTCCGTTCCTATGCTTGAGCATCTTGAACTTTTCGAGTTGCGCGCGGTGTCTATTCGTCGTTGTGACTTAACTCGGCTCAACTGCTCCTGAACTTTCTCATGACTAATAACGAGATCTAAGTCCCGACATGGGTCTTGCATGTACCACACGCGGCGCTACAGAAGAGAATTTGAACGAGTCCAAATTTCGATGTCCGCACCAAGGAATGCGCAAAGGCTTAAGAATTGAGGCGTTCAATTATCGGTTCGAAGGAAAAATCTTGTCGAAAGAACAAAAAGAACAAAAAATTACTAGGCGACAGGTTCTCAAGTATGCTGGAGCTGTAGGCGTTGCTGCCGCTGTTGTTGGAGCTGGCGTAGGTTGGATTGCGAAGCCGACTCCCGCCCCACTACCAACAACAACAGCAACAATGACAGCAACAGCAACAACAACAGCGGTGCCTGCCGAAGCACCAGTGCTTGAAATCTATCATTGGTGGACCTCAGGTGGAGAGGCAGCGGCGATAAATGCGCTTGTCAAAGTCTTCAATCAGAAATATCCTGACATAGCAGTACTTCAGACTCCGGTGGCTGGCGGAGCAGGGTACGTAATGAAAGCGGCTATGAAGTCATTGGTGCTTGCTGGAGAGGCTCCAGATGCCTTCCAGATGCACGCCGGATACGAAGGCAAACCATACTTCGACGCAGGCTACTTGGACCCGATAACCGACCTCTGGACGCAACAGGGACTTGCAGCCGTCATGCCAAGTGTAGTACAAGATATGGTGAAGTTCGGTGGGAACTACTACGCGGTTCCGGTGAACATCCACAGGCCTAACGTTGTCTGGTACAACAAGACCGTCCTCGATGCGAATGGCATAGATCCCGCTACTTTAACGAGCTGGGACGCTTTTTTTGCCGCATGCGATAAGTTAGTGGCCGCAGGGAAGGCTCACCCCGTATCCATAGGAGATTCGGGCGCGTGGACGGACGAGCACGTTCTCGAACAAATGATAGCGGGCGAAGGAATCGACTTCTACGAGAATTGGGTAAATGGGAAAGTTACATCGGCAACCGACCCCAAGCTCGTGCACGCATTGGAAACTTTCAAGAAGTATCTAGGCTACATCAACCCTGATCACTCTACTTTAACTTGGGACCAAGCCACCGCAAGGGTAATCACAGGAGATGCTGCGTTTAACGTCATGGGAGACTGGGCTAACGGAGAGTTCTTAGTTGCAAAGAAGGTATACGGTAAGGACTACGGAACGCTGGCAACACCAGGTACCGCGGGCATGTATGGTCTTGTCATAGATTGCTTCCAGCACCCCAAAGGCGTGAAACACCCCCAGAACTCCAGAAAATGGCTAGGCGTCGTAGGTTCTAAGGAGGGCCAGGACGCATTCAACCCGTTAAAGGGCTCCATATCCGCGCGCACTGACGCAGACATGACTAAATATGGCCCATATCAGGCCGCAGCCATAGCCGACTTTAAGGCAGCCAAATACATGTACCCAAGTGTAACTCACGGAAGTGGTGCACCAGAGTCCTTTGCCACAAAGGCAACCGACATAGTGTCCGCCTTCGTGGCTAACAAGGATGTAAGTGCAGCGGCAACCGCTCTAGTCAACGCAACAACAGCTGCAGCTGCCGACTACACCACTGTCTGGAAGTTGCATTAAGGCAGAAGATTGCGAGAGAGGACACACCTCTCTCTCCCATTTTTTCAACTTAATTGTGCAGATAACGAAATGATGCGAACATGCAGTTAACAAAAGACAGAATGAATACTCTTCTTATTTTCTTGCCATCCTTAATACTCGTAGGTTACTTTGTCTACGCCAGTATTGGCTGGAATGCGATCGTATCCCTCTCGGACTGGAAGGGACTCAGGCCCAGCTACAATATTGTAGGGGTCAACCAGTACGTGTTCTTATCTCAGGACCCCTTGTTTTGGATTTCCCTAGAAAACAATCTTTTGTTAATCGCATTGTTTGTGCCCGGTAGTCTTTTGTTGGGTCTTTTTTTGGCCATACTATTGAACGCCAAGGTGAGAGCGGAAAACGCGTTTAGAACCATCTATCTGCTGCCTTTCGCTCTGTCGTTCGTGATTACGGCCACGTTATGGGCGTGGATGTATAATCCTTCCATTGGCGTAATAAACACTCTATTTGAAACAATCGGTCTCGGATTCCTAAGATCTGGATGGAGCACGGATTCGAGCATAGCGATGTACTCCATCATCTTAGCCCTCATATGGCAGTTTTCAGGGTACACGATGTTGGTCTTCTTAGCTGGGATAAGATCTATTCCTGAATCTCAAGTAATGGCTGCGAGGGTGGATGGAGCCTCCAGCATTAGCCTTTACAGACGGATCATAATCCCTCAGCTGAAGTTTCCGGCGTTGGCAGCGTTTGTAGTTCTCATGGTTTTTGCCCTCAAAGCGTTTGACTTCATCTTCATACTAACAGGGGGGGGTCCTGGTTACTCTACATACGTTTTGCCCTTAATGATGTATAGGGAGACTTTCTCTATGACACACTTCGCCTACGGAGCTGCCATCGCCACTCTGTTGTTCGTAATCGTGATGATTGTGGTTGTACCGTACTTGTATATGACTTCTAGGAGGGGCAAAGAGTGACGTTTCCGAAGCCTGAGCGCATCATGCTCTACATTCTGCTGGTTTCTTTCGTGTTCACCTCTCTCCTTCCTTTCTGGACGGCCCTCATGACCGCCCTTAAGACCGCGCAGGACGTGATCTTTACGATGCCCCTGGAACCACCCCCTTCGCCAACCTTACAGCCCATGATGGAAGCTCTTGACATCATGAAAAGACCGCTGCTAAACAGTTTCGCGTTCACGATGTTTGCCACGATTTTCTCCTGCGCTCTTGGTTCATTAAACGGCTACATACTTACCAAGATTAGGTTCAGAGGATCCGGGATAGTTTTTCTACTCCTTGCGATCGGGATATTCATCCCTTATCAGACGGTCCTCATACCCCTTGTTATGACCATGTCTGACTTGGGGCTATACAATACCATACAAGGGCTAATTCTGACACACACAGCATTTGGAATCCCTATATGCACGCTCCTTTTCAGGAATTTCTATGAAGATATCCCCGATAGCCTCGTAAGGGCGGCCAAAACTGACGGGGCAGGAACCTGGACCATATACCGACGCATAGTGCTACCGCTTTCGTCGCCCATGTTCGCAGTTGCAGGAGTCCTTCAGTTCACCAGCATATGGAACGATTTTCTTTTCGGCTTAGTATTAGCGAGAGGAACAGAGGCTCTCCCAGCCTCGGTAGCCCTAGCAAATTTGAAGGGAACCACGACCGCTTTCTGGAATGTCCAAATGGCCGGAGCATGGTGGTATGCATTACCAGTAGTGATTATCTATCTGATACTCGGAAAATACCTAGTACAGGGCTACATGTCTGGAGCTGTTAAAGGGTAAACGGGGCTGGCCGAAACGGTTAGCGTAACCATAAAAAATTTGACTAAGAAATACGAAGGGACCGTAGGCGTCGAGAATTTAGATTTAGAGATAAAAGATGGAGAATTCTTCATTTTACTCGGTCCCTCTGGATGCGGTAAGAGCACAACACTCCTCTGTCTCGCGGGATTGCTTAAACCTGACAGCGGAGAAATTTGGCTTGGAGACAGGATGGTGACCTCAGTTGAACGCAACGTATACGTGCCGCCGCAGAAAAGGGGAGTGGCCATGGTGTTCCAAGATTACGCGCTTTATCCACACATGACCGTATTTAATAACATCGCTTTTCCGTTGCAGGTCGGTGGAAAGAGCAAGCTTGAGGTGGAAACTAGAGTTAGGGCGACGGCCGAACCTTTGGGCATATCTCACCTTCTGGATAGGAAACCGAGGCAACTTAGCGGCGGCCAGAGACAGAGGGTAGCTTTGGGGAGGGCTATGGTTAGAGAGCCTGAACTCTTCTTGATGGACGAGCCCCTTGCAAACCTTGATGCTAAGTTGAGGGTTCATATGAGAGCTGAGCTGAGAAGCTTGCATCAGAAATTGGGTACAACCACCATGTATGTCACTCACGATCAAGTGGAGGCCATGTCAATGGGCGACAGAGTTGGCATCCAGAAGGATGGCATTCTACACCAAGTAGGCCGACCGGAGAATGTGTATGACAGCCCGAGAAATATGTTCGTTGGAGGCTTTATCGGAAGCCCCGCGATGAACATGTTAGAAGGTACTCTTGTAAAGAAGAATGAAAACGTCGCGATCGATCTCGGAATGTCCACGTTTGAACTTCCGAACCGAGCTAAAGAGGCGGTGAAGGAAGCCAAGAAATCGGAGGTTGTGCTAGGTATCAGACCAGAGCACACTACCATCGGAAAGTGTCAGAAAAATGCGATTGAGGCAAAGGTAAGTTTCGTTGAGTTGATCGGGAGGGAACTTCAGGTCCACCTGACGGCAGGGGAAGAACCACTTATCGCGATAGCGAAACCTACCGAACGCTTAGAGGTCGGTCAGCGAGTTTGGCTCGCATTTGACGAAAGTAAGATCCATATCTTCGATAAAGAAACGGAAGAAGCCTTGGTCTAATCGGCGCAGACTGCCCTCTTTCCGATTGTGCGGGGAGAAGTTCAGGAATTGTAGAAAGCTAACTGTACAGCAACCACTGCTTCATCTGAGAAGTCGGTATACTATCGGCCAGTAGTTCCTGCAGATGCAGATAGCTTATGTCAGTCAGGGGGCCTTGGGAGAAGTACTTGGTGCAGTCATAGAAGGATTCTGGTAGTCCAGGTTCTTTGTCGTCTGGTATTGAATTCCTATTCTTAGGTGTAAAGAAACCTCGCTAATTTATTGGTATTCTGAAGATGTAGAACATGTATCTGTCTTCAATGTTTGATGAGTCTCTTGTAAGTAGCTGTTTCACGTATGCTCTAAATGATCGTGACAAGGGATCATAGTAAACGACAAATTGATGCCCAATGGGATAGCTGTCCAAATCAAGTCTATAGAAGTGATTAGAACTGACTCCAAACGATTTCAGGAAAGCATCTACAAGAACCTCTTCGGTTCTGGAGTCTCCGTAACCTTTACCGGTTTTGTTGAAGAGTTCGAATAGTTGGTTTGCATCCTGAATGCCTCTCGGGCCATTGTCTACGTATACCCAGTTCTTGGAATTGTAACAACCACCACAAGTATCAGAATGCTCAGAATCCTTCAGCGACTGGAACCCGAGCTCACATCCTTGCCTCTCCCAAGATCGGTTGATCGAAAGAACGTGGTTCTGACCTCCTAGCGTTTTGCAGTGGACATTACGCACTTGACTATTCAGAGATGGAGCAGGGGATTTCAGCCCCAGTTTACCGGTACATGTAAGCAGCCGTTTGTAATATCGCACTTCCAACCACAATATCGGATGCTTAAGCCAGGTCTCTAGCTTGCTCGGTTTTCAGCGATCGTAGAGTAACGTGTTTTCCCCACAAAACTACACCACCCCGGGGGGTCACCAGTAAGTTGGTGCGGGGGAGGGGATTTGAACCCCTGAACCCCTGCGGGACGAGGTCTCTTAACATCAGGGTTTTGCGATGCTCCTGAGCTTCACGTACGCATGGTTTTCTGATGCGTCTCGCGCCTTTGACCTGGCTTCGCCCTCACCCAATGCGAGTTTGGCGGTGGGGGGTTACGCTTTGCGCTGCGCCTACCCCCGCATAAGCCAGGGTCCTACCCCGCACGGAACTCTTGCTAAAACCGCAAGGAGAACATAAGGATAACGCGAACGTTTTCGATCAAACAAGGCGCAGGAAGGCATCCACGAATCTCACCCCGCAAATTCTTAATATCGCTCGCAATGGCGTCCGCTGTTGGGAGAGGCTGCAACCTCATCTCTCTCCGGGACGGAGAGCAATTTGAAAAGGAGAGAATGATCTACGCAGCTGTGGCTGCTGGTTTTCTTTTCATGTACC
>JAHPYV010000117.1 GCA_019058495.1 Promethearchaeati archaeon | reverse complement strand
ACTCTGTCTGACTTTCTTGCATAAGTTTAAAGTGTGATTCAAACTTTTTTCCAATCCCATATCTTTAAATATCTGAGAAAGGCACTAAGACTTAGAGTTGCTGGAGGCACATTCTCTTTCTAGGAAGACTCTGAAATCTTGCGGAACTGTGATGCAGGACGTTTTTTGAGTTCTCTTTTGGGAGAAGACTGTCTTCTACAACTTGCAAAAAGAAGAACGAAGTAAGGTGTGAGATAAAAGATGTCTTACAGAAGAGGCCCAGGCGGCGGCTTCCGCGGTGGTGGCGGTGGCGGAAGATCTTTCCCACCTAAGCCCGTCGAAGTTGGCAAAGTATATGACCTTGAAGTAACCGACACCAGCAAACGTGGTGAAGGTGTAGCGAAATACGAGGGACTCGTGGTTTTCATCCCAGGCGCGAAGCCTGGACAAAGCCTTAAGGTTAAGATAACCCGAGTTGGCCCGCGCTTTGCCATCGGCGAACCAGCTGGAGCTGGCGGAGCAGAAGAAGCCGAGGAAACTGGCGTTGAGTCGTCAGAAGATGAGTAGGCTCTCTAGAACCGAGGTTTGTGAGAGTGACTCTCCGTAGGTTGTGAAGGTAAAGGGATACGGGGAATTTTGTTTTCGGACCGGTAGCCCTTCACTATTTTTTTGGAGACTCTGCTGCTAATGTGACAACATAGCCCAAAGGAATCTGATGTCTGGTGGTTTGGGACACAACGTGACACTTATTTGTCCGGAGTGAATTTGTTTGTTGGATATTGACGATGCTGGCTGGGGTGACATGCTTGACGGAGTTGTACTTGGCTTTCTCAGAGTTGAAAGTAGCACGTTCATATCAAAAGTCATAGATGTGAAATTCTTCCAACCTCCATTGTTCGCAAAGAAAGCATACTTAGACGAAGCATTGAGGCTTTCGCGCGAAGCACTGAAGGAACTAGCAGTCGAAAAGAGTGAGGAACTGAGAATCTGCACAGCACCGGTTCTCGAAAAGGTCAGAGGTACACTATCTGAGGAAGGATACAAGATTACGCCAGCAAAGATTGTTGGTGAGCTGCAGACAAGAGTCGAAATGGCCTTCATAAAAAGACTCGAGAAACTGGGAGTAGCAGAAAACACTGTCCCGCTGGATCCTGGCAGAAATAGATTCTATGTCCAGCTTAGATGGATCCATGGTAACCTAGCCAAGAGAGAGAGGTATGTCAAGACGGCTTACCGGAGTTGGAAACGATGGAGACTATGGCAGCCTCGTGAAGAGTTTAAGGTAAGAAGAATTGCGAGGAGAACGAAAGAAGAAGAGTGGGGACCTTGGTGAACTCAGAAGAAGGTCTTCCCAATGTCGTCTTCCAGTGGAGAGATTCTGGTTCAGTAAGCGCCTCTTATCTCAAAGAATATTATTATCTTGTACCCTTTGCTCTTGCAGAAGCTGTCAATTTTGACCAACTCGCTTTTCGCCGACTCAATAGTTTTGAGCCAGCGGGAGGAATAGATCTTTTTCTCAATAGATCCCGGTTTTTCCTCCACTAGTTTGTATCCTGATGGAACATCAATCTCAGGTGGAGTAGCCATCTCGACCCTGAATTCTGTTTTCCCTTGTCCATTCTCGCCTTTGACTTTTCTTGCCCCTAGCCATGCCTCGCAATACGCCATTTTTCTCTGCATCTCCCTCATTTCGGCACCAAGATTACTCAATGATTTTTGTGATTGCTCCAATAGTTCGAGTGCTTGCTTCCCTAGTCACTATTCTGTCCCCGACAATTAAATATTCAGGTTGTCTTGTGAACTTTAGTCTGACCTTTGCGGAGTCTCCAACTACAAGGTACTTCTTTCCGTAAATCTGGTCGAACACTACGGTCTGATGGATTGTATTGCATTGCAGAACTGGAGAGTACCCTTCGGCTATCCTTGTCGGATGCTTTGTGACTATGATGTCAGCCTCAAAAACCCATGATGTTTTGAGCTCTGCATCCATGTCACTTATGACTTGACCTCTTCTAATAGTTGATGCGTCAACTCTCTTTATATCAAAGCCGAAGCTGTCTCCTGCTTTGACCCGCTCGACTCTACTCTTGAAGACTTCCACAGTCGCTATTCTGCCTTCGAGGAATCTTCCTTGGTTATCGGGTCCCACTTTCACTTTTTGTCCAGGTTTGAAAATTCCTTGCCTGACTGATCCTGTGACGACAATGTTTGTCCCCCTGATCCCGCGGTAGATCTTGTCTATGTATGCAAGTGCGGGTTTCAAGAGAACTTCGTCTGAAATCATTGAGGGCAGCAGGCTAAGGGTTTTCCGTAGTTCCGCTACTCCATCACCTGTGACAGCGCTGACTTCAAAAATCGGGACAAGGATGTTGCGGGAGATCTCTTTGCAAGCGATCTCCAAGTCGGCACCATTCTTGATTAACAGAGGGACACGTCCCATCGACTTCAGTGTATCCCTTGTAACTTGGACCACTTTGTCTAGTTGCTCATGTGAAGCCAGGTCAGTGCGAGAGATAACCACCATAAATGGAATGCTCTGGCTAGCTAGAAGTACGAGGTGCTCACGGGTAATGTCGTCTAGCTTAGTTAAGTTGCACCTGATCTCCTCATTCAGTATTAGCTCGTATTCGTCTGAGGCAGGTATTAGGACCATCGCGAACTGAGCATCTGCGCCTAGAATACTGCGAATCATGGTTTTGACGTAGATTGAGTGGCCTGGAGCATCGTAGAATATTATGAGCCTTCTAGATTGCTCCAAGATCCTGGAGATTTCTTCAATGTCAGTAGGCTTTCTTGAGAGAATAGGTTGTTTCTCATCATTGAATCCAAGGAAAGTTACATGCAGGTCAGTTGTCTGACCTCCCTCAAGCTCTTGAGGGTGTTTCAATAGTGGAGCCCGAGCTCTGCCTTTTCCATCGTCCAACTCGCCTTCGGTCAATACACCGATCAGCGTACTTTTCCCAGCATTCACCCTTCCCGCAATATTGATTCCTATAGTCTCTTGCGTCTGCGCCAACATAGCCTTTCTGACCAAGACAAACTTCTCTACGAGCCCCTGCTTTGTTCTGAAGAGTTCTTTCTCAGCGATCTCGAGACCCGCTTCCGTACACAGGTCACTGAGGACGTCCTCAGCCGCCGTAATTTCGTTCTGGCTGAGGCCATGCACTTTCCAGGTATCTCCGTGTAGGTCCTCAATACCAACCAGGAAGATGCCTTCGTCCTCGGCAGTGATATACTTGAGTTGGGCGACGAGTTTCTGTTTTCTGCGCTCATTGTCTATGTCGTCTGAGGTTAGTTGCCTTTTGAACTCAATACGTCTATTCTCACCGATTTCTAGTAGCTTTGTGAGATCGGTTAGACTCAAGCTCTACTACCTCGTATCACTAGACGAGACCCCCTCGATCAGGCGCCATAACACCTTCAGTATAAGTAGATCAGCTTTTTCTTTTATTGGTTTTCATAATGGTCTTCCACGAAGACCTGACGCACTTTGGCATGCTACTCAGAAAGGTCTTGCGCTTCAATATTCCCTTGATGTACTTTTGGGTTCGCGGATCGCTTGGGTATCCGCTTCCAATGTTCCCAAGTCTCTCCGCGAGTTCATGGACTCGCAGATCTCTTCTCACCTTCGCAATTATTGAAGCTGCTGAGACAACTGGTATGCTTTCGTCAGCATAATGCATTGCAATTATCTCGATCTCTTTATCCGCCACAAGACTCCGCAGCAATTCAGCAAATCTAGAAGGGTTCACGTCTGGGCAATCAATATAGACCTTGTTTGGATGAAGCTCATTGATAATATAGGCGATCTTCTCAGCCTCGAGTTGGTTTAGATTAATGCCTCTGATGACTCTACCGTCAATTTCTTCGGGCGACACTTCCACATAGGCAAGCTTGGTTGCAGCATTCTCTATCAAAGCTGAGAGTTCTACTCTCCTTTTTGGAGTGAGCTTCTTAGAGTCCCTAGCTCCCATGTCTATAAGATCCTGAATCTTCTCCTCCGCGACTAGAACACCCGCTAAGACTAAGGGACCTATTACTGGTCCTCTTCCAGCTTCATCTATTCCCGCTACAAATCTCGTCAAGGCTTTGCACGACCGAGAAGTACTTCAGGCGCTAATTATCATTTAGGCGGCTCGTCGTTTCGCTCGATTTGCTAGATGAGTTTATTAATGATCATAATTGATATGACATTATACTGAAAGGTATTTCGTTATTAATCATTTTCATTTTTCTATTAGGATAATTCGATGCTAGTTAACTTTCGCCTATATTTGCGGCAGTCGCAACAAATTGACGTGATCAGCCTTGCAGAAAAGAAAGCTTAAAGAACAACATGACGATCTTAGAATGTTCTGTAGAGTACACTATAGCAGCCGGGGGATTCCACTTGAGCATTGACAAGAAGAAATATTGCATTAAGCGCGCGAAGTGGGTTCTGGAAGATGAGTGCCCAACTTGTATGAGCTGTGTCCTAGATGTCATAAGAGAGATGTCTGATCGCTGGAAGATGGATATTGACACAATCATGGACAAGCTTGCGTTCATCGCAGATCAAAAGTATGACGGAATCACTATGAGACAGACAGTTGACCACCTGATCGGTGCAATTAGAAGCGTTGAGGGCACATTTGAAAAGATGAGGAACTCGATGTGGGTGAAGGGAGAGAGGCTATCTGCACCCATCAAACTCGGTGAAGATGATCTAAAGCGTGAACTCCCCCTTAACGACAGGGCTGAGGCTGAAAGATGTGTCCAGCGGCTTAAAGAAATCGGGAAGAGAGATGTCACTCTAGATTTCTTTGCACTTCACCTGCTAGGAAAGCCATTCAAGTTCTTGCCTTCAGAAGAAAAGGACAAAGTGAAGCTCTCAATCAAGTATCTGGTATCTCCAAGTATCAACAAGCTCAGACCTCAGGCAACAGATGGATCCACCTTCGAGATCGTCTAGAGCATTCTCAGCCATCATCCGTATCACCATCAGACGACGATTCTTTTAGACTTCTTTCGTACTCATCTGGATCTACCTCAATGTAGACGTAGCCTCGATATCCGCAGTTGCTGCAGGCAAAAGCTTCCGCCGTCATCCAACCTGATATGCTGTCGGCCGGTCGTAGCGTTGGTTTCCTGCAAAAAGGACAAATCCTGATCTTCCTTGAGTCTCTCCTCTTGGGATTCGAGTTCTTGGAGGATTTGCTGACTTTGCCAGGCAAAAGACGTCACCTTAATTGTTCGATAACCTGCATGATTAAGAAACGGAGATTTAAGTAATGTCTTCAAGAACCGACTTGGAGGAAAATGAATAAATGATTGACAAGCCGACGAAGTGCAGATCTCTCATCCGTCAACCAAATCCTCTCGTTTTCCAAGGCGCGAGAGCGGGACATCGAGCTTAGCGCTCCGTATAGCGTATAGTGCAGAAACACCAATTACTGCCGATGCTATTGCGAAAACCGTCTGTTCCACGACGGCTTGAGGAATTGCAGCCAAGAATGTTGCAGCGGGAAAAGAGAGAATTGCAGCAGCAAGAATATTCCCAAACATGTGTCGCGCAATGTCTCCACAGTATGCTGTCAGCATCCATCCTAGAAACACGTGTCTCCGATTCACCGACTCAACAAAGATCCGAGGAAGTCGTCTACCTAGAACAATAATAATAGATACTCCCAAGACATGAAATAGAGCCGCAGGCCAAGCGGGTAGACCTATGGGCAATACAAACCATCCGGTTATCAGAATACCAAGTAGAAGCGTGGCGACTTGCCACCGGCTCCAGACTATAAGACCTGCTTCCACGGCGGCAAATGCAGGGAGGAACACAGCTAGAGGCCCGAGCGATGAAGGTTTGATCAAGTTGCCCACGATTCCGCCGGCGAATGCCGCTCCCCCACCCAAGTAGGGACCTAACAGAATTCCTGTTATTGTCTGCACAACCCAGCTTAGGCTAAATATCCCGACCCCGCCAACGACAACGCTAATGGGTATTAAGTATGAAAAAGCTACGAGCGCTCCGAATACTCCTGCAAGAGGAATGTCCACAGTTCTTTTCAATCTCGAACGCCCTTTCTTTCCATCAGTCAAGCGCATGAATGGTCGGAGCAGATACTTCCAGAGTAGTCTGGCTTTTCACTCTACTCCAAAGTATACTCTAAAAGCTTCGCCGTCAGGGGTTTTCTCGATTTTCTGGAATTGGAATTCGCCAATTTCCTTTGTGTTTCTTACATGTGTGCCTCCGCAGGGTATTGGCCTGCATCCCTCGATTGTTACGATTCTCATTAGATTGGACTTAGGCAACCGAGCTATGTTCGGAGCATCCCGGGCGATTTCCAACATTCTTTCATAAGATACAAACTCCACTCTGACCAAGAGCCCCTTTCTTATTCCCTCAATTTCAAGTTTGACAGCCTTGCTTATCGCGCTCTCATCTGGGGTCTTTCCAGCGTAGGTTACGTAACATGGTTCACCAAGCCAAGAGTCAACTGTTTTGGAAGGCTTGCCAGTCGCAACTTCAAGACAGTAATCAAAAAGGTGTCCTGCAGTGTGTTTCCTCATCGCAGAGTATCTTTCAATCCAATTAATTTCTCCTTTTACTTTTGTTCCTGCTTGGATTTTGACAAGGTCTCCTTCCGTCACTGACCCGTAGTGGGTCACAACCTCGTTGAGCATCATCACCTTTTTGACATCTAAAGTGACCCCTGAATCAGTTGTTATTTTTCCTGTATCTGAGGGTTGCCCGCCACTCTTGGCGTGGAAAGCTGATGCTTTAGTGACAAGATATGCTTTTTTCCTGCCGTCAGGGGCAACTCGCACAACTTCAGATTCAAAACTCTTTGTATAGGAGTCTGTCCAGTAGATGAGCTCAGTCCTTGGCAGATCTTTTACTAACAGCTTAAGATCCAATTTAACCACCATATTGGAATACCAAAGTTGAAAAAGGGGCATGCAAAACGAAGGTTATCTGTTAGAAAATCCGCCCGATCACCCGGATCTCCTGGTTTGACGTGGCTCCTTCGTCTCCTCAATAACGTATCTCAGTTCATCCAACGGGATGGTTACGCCATAGTTGTCTGTTATCGCTTTCGCTATGACCTCCGGGCTCGCATCCCGTTGCTTGATCTTCTTCTTTGCTTTGGCAATTAGCTCCTCAAAGTCTTCGAAATAATTCCACGGATAGAGCAACCAATCGTCTTGACTTACTGTGGAAACGAAGTAGTCCGGTTTTATTATTGACTCAGTCGAGTAGCCTAGTGTTGCTGTCCTGATGGCTTTTGGTCCCAAGGACTCCATGAACTGGACAGCGGCAGTCATGCTCTTACCTGTTCCCGCGATGTCATCTACTGCGAGTGTGTTTTGACCTTTGATATTCAGGGGTGCTTTGTATGGTATCGTCGCTTCATATTCGTTTTCGACGTCCACCTCGCCAGTCTCAGGCATCTCACCCGTTATCACATGGTGAACCTTCAGTCCAAACAGATCATCAACTGCAAGGAGATCTGAAAGAATTCTTCCTGGAACAAAACCACTTCTTGCCAATGCAACTATAACATCAGGGTAGAAACTGCTTTTCCTGATTAACCTGGCTACTTCCTTGCACTGTCTGTAGACCTCATCCCACGTAAGAAGTTGATACCTCATGCAAACCAACCTACCAACTGTATCGCATTCATTGAATTTAAGATTTTCACCGCATGGATCTGGCTAAAATAGACTCTCATCCGATAGACAGCAATACCATTAAATATTTATATTGTCGCTCTCTCTTAAGAACCAGATGCAAGATTCAGGAACATCTACGGTAGCACAGAATCCTCCGTTTTTGCTGACTCGATATTGGATTAAGGTGTTGAGCTATGTTCGGACCGCCCGGAGTGGGTTATGATAGTGCCATCACAGTGTTTAGTCCTGATGGCAGATTGTTTCAAGTTGAGTACGCGGTTGAAGCTATTCGCCGTGGAAATATAGCTGTTGGTGTCAAGGTCAAGAATGATGTTATCATAATCGCCGAGAATAAGCTTGAGCAATTGATGGACCCTGGAGACAATACGAAGATCTTTGTACTTGACAACCATATAATCTGTTCGATTGCTGGACTCCAGGCTGATGCTAGGCGCTTGATCGATTATGCTAGGGTTCAAGCTCAAATCAATAGACTGACATATGATGAGGCAATCTCTGTTGAGACCTTAACAAGGCGTTTGTGTGATTTGATGCAACAATACACTCAACAGGCTGGTGTAAGACCGTTCGGCGTGGCGCTCATGTTGGCTGGAGTTGACGAGTCAGGCCCCGAGCTATTCACAACCTTTCCTAGCGGTAGCTACTGGAACTGGAAAGCTTCTACAATAGGTAGAGGCGCAGATACAGCAAGAGAGTACTTTGAGAAGAACTACAATCTTGATCTCTCAAGAGATGACGCTATCGTGCTAGGTCTGAAAGCACTTGCGAACGGGATAAAGGAGACTCTACCGCCAGAGAAAATGGAGGTAGCTTATGTCTCAGCCGAAGACAAGAAGTATGTGAGACTTGATAGAGACGTAATCAAGAAGTATGTCGAGAGGTCTAAGAAATGAAGCAATTCACTTACTCCAGATAAGTTAGCAGCAGAACTGGCTGAGTGCGGCTATCCGATTTCCCGACAGCAAATTCTCTTGCGACTAAACGCTTAGTCTGGTTTAATCCTTCATAAGGTGTCAGTGCAATTGTGGATCTATTTGATCTGTTCTGCACCTGTAACGATTTTTATTACGTAGTCTGAGGCATTCTGCAGGGC
>JAHPYV010000116.1 GCA_019058495.1 Promethearchaeati archaeon | reverse complement strand
AAGTTATCCCGAGTCTAATGACCGCTCTTGAAGACAAAGATTGGAGAGTGCGCTACCGAGCCACAAGTGCTCTCGCAAGAATAGGAGAGGATGCAGTTCCAAGCCTCTTGAAAGCTTCAGATCACCCGCGTGCAATTGTCCGCCGAGCAGCGGTTGAAGCTCTCGGTGAGACGAAGCTCAAGGACCCGAAAGTAATCAAAGCCTTGTCCACTAGATTGCATGACAAAGACGAAGCGGTACGCGGAAAAGCAGCCGACGCGCTTCGCAGCATAGGTAAGGGCGCCGTCTCAGCGTTAACTGAAGCGCTAAAAGACAGAAGCGAAGAAGTGAGATGCTTGGCAGCTGGAGCGATCGGAGGAGTTGGCGCTGGCGCTGTGGAAGGCATTCCGGGTCTTGTCGAGGCGTTGAAGGATGGAAAGCGGACTGTCCGCACAGATGCTGCAAGAGCATTGGGAAGAATGGGAGATGCTGCGGCAAAAGCTGTTCCCGGGCTGCAGGAAGCATTGAGCGATTCTGACGCTATTGTTCGTCGCGAGGCTGCAATAGCGCTGGGAAAGATCGGTTCGCCTGCTGCCAAAGGAGCTGGAGCGCTGGTAAATCTCCTGCAGGACAAGAAAGACGATGTTAGATGGCGTGCGGTCGAGGCTCTCGGAAAAATACGTGCGCCAGGTCCTGAAGTGATTCCAGCCATTAAGGGTATGATGCACGATAAATGCGATTATGTCTGCGAAGCTGCTGCAGAGGCCCTCGATGAACTTGAGGAAGAGAAATGACCGCGAGAGTTCGCAGCACTTACATATTTGAACAACTTAACAACAAATCAATAATGATCTATTTTATATCCTAGGTATTTTCGCATTAGTTGTGAAATGACGTTTCTCGCTAACTTGCTTTGAAATGAATGGGCAAAGATATCACCAGTCATGTCTTTGTGAAATGGGGTTTAATCAGAACAAGCGATAACTAAAGGAGTGTGGTTGACTATGAGCCAGAAAAATGAGAATCCTTACGCAGATAAGCGGTGGCTGAAATTCTATGATAAGGGGGTTCCAACCCACATAGATTACCCTGAGATCCCTCTGTATGAATTTCTAGACAGAGCCGCCAAGGATTTTGGCAGTCGTACAGCGATATACTTCTTGAAGAGGAGGATATCGTATAAGGAGTTCAAAGACATTGCTGACAGACTTGCGACTGCGCTAGCGAACTTAGGCGTGAAGAAAGGCGATATTGTCGCGATTATCATGCCGAATTTCCCACAGTTCCTCTTCAGCTACTATGGTATCATGAAGGCGGGCGCGACGGTCACGACTTGTAGCACTCTCCTCACAGAACGAGAGTTAGCATTCCAACTGAATGACGCCGGTGCAGAGACAATCGTAGCATGGGATAGGCAACTCGAAAAGATCAAGAACATAAAAGATAGGACTCGGCTCAGGAACATAATAATAACAGGTGTATTCGACTACACTCCAAACGGACAAAGGGAGCCACCTGAAATAGCAGGCACGATGCAGTTCGTGAACTTAGTTAACAAAGTAAAGCCCAATCCCCCCAAAACAAAGGTCAACCCCAAGGAAGATGTAGCGGTGCTACAATATACAGGAGGAACAACAGGTCTACCTAAGGGAGCAATGCTCACGCACTACAACCTTGTATCCAACGCCATAGCCACTGCCGCTTGGGTATCAGACATAAAGAGAGGGAAAGAGACCGCATTAACTAATCTGCCTTTGTTTCACATCTATGGTATGACCGTCTGTATGAACACACTCATCCACAATGCTATGATGATGGTTTTGAACCCTGACCCCCGAGATCTGAAGTCTCTGCTAGAATTGATTCGGGAGACCAGACCAGGATTGTTCCCTGGAGTTCCGACGATATATATGCGTCTCTTGGAGCGAGATGACATTGATGATTACGCGAAAGATCTCAGATCAATCAGAATATGCAATACTGGAGCGGCTCCTATGCCACCAGAAGTCCTAAAAGACTTCGAGAAAAGAACTGGAGGAAAAATCCTTGAAGGATATGGGTTAACAGAATGCTCCCCTGTTACCCACAGCAACCCCACAGGTGAAGGAAAAAGGAAAGTCGGTTCCGCGGGAATACCCTTCCCTGATACGGAAGTCAAGATCGTTGATATCGCAGACGACACCAAGATCATGCCAGTGGGGAAAGAGGGAGAAATAATGATCAAGGGACCCCAAGTCATGAAAGGATACTGGAACAAACCCGAAGAAACAAAGAATCAAATGAAAGATGGGTGGGTAAAAACTGGCGATATAGGCAAAATGGACGAAGACGGGTACTTCTACATAGTAGATAGGAAGAAAGACATGATAGATGTCAGTGGCTTCAAAGTCTACCCAAGAGAAGTTGAAGATATATTGTACGAACACAAAGCTGTCTTGATGGCTTCAGTGATAGGCATCCCTGACCCGCAGACACCCGGCAACGAGAGAGTAAAAGCATTCGTCGTTTTGAAGGACGGGTTCAAAGAGGGAGATGAGCTTGTTAATGAGCTAAGGGAATTCTGCAAGAAATCACTAGCACCGTACAAAGTCCCGAAGTCCATCGAGTTTAGAAAGGAGCTTCCAGAAACCTTGGTAGGCAAAGTTCTAAGAAAGGAACTAAGAGAGCAAGAGACCAGAGCAGAGTGAATCAGCTAAGCTAGATCTGCTCTACTGAGGAAGACAGGTTGAGTTTTCTTCTGACTTGGGTCAGCCGCTCTCTTTTATCATTATCGTTGAACGTGCCCGTCGGAGAAGAGTCAGGCTGGGCAAGTTGTTTTAATAAACTATAATAATCACCTACCTCTATAAGGTAGCTTCAAACTGTATCAAGAGGGAATAGAAGAGAGCGAGGAGTGGTGACTTGAAATCGGCATATCTAAAGGGTCCCAAGAAACTTATCGTTCAAGATGCCGCTGACCCTGCACCCAAACCGGGTCAAGTTATAATCAAGGTGAAGTACTGTGGAATCTGTGGCTCGGATCTCCACGCATACGAGACAGGCATTTACTCAGGCATTATTGGCCATGAGTTCTCTGGAGATATTGAATCAATAGGTGAATCTGTCAAAGGATGGAAGGTTGGAGACCGCGTCACCGCGAACCCAAATATCGGATGTGGAACCTGCTACTACTGCAAACGAGGCGAAACTAACCTCTGCATGAAGCTATTGACAATTGGGGAAGGTGGTGCCCCCGGAGCCTTCGCCGAGCATATCCCAGTACGAGCAGATTTGCTCCGTAAACTAAACACCATGTCTTATGAGGGCGGTGCACTTGTCGAACCTTTAGGCACCCTTGTTCGAGCTGCCAAATACTCTGTGAGACCTGGCGACTCTGTACTTGTCATGGGCGCAGGGACGATTGGTCTCTTTGCATTGGAGTGCGCTAAGAAATACGGGGCTAAGAGAGTGTATGTAACTGAAGTTTCCAAGTTACGTGCAGAAGTGGCCAAAAAGCTCGGTGCGGATCAGGTTTTCAATCCTAAGGAAGTTAACATAAGTCAAAAGATGAACGAGTTAACTAATGGTCTGGGGCCTGATGTAGTCCTTGAATGTATTGGCAAGCCTGAAACGATCCGAGGGGCTGAGACGATCGTTAGGAAAGGCGGGACAGCGATGATAGTCGGCGTAAGTACTGTCGACGTTCCAACCAATTATCTCGGCATGTTGATTCATGAAACTGCAGTGAAGGGGATCTATGCGTACTCGGTTCAAGACTTTGAAGAGGCGGCGCAACTCATCGAAAGAAAACAGATAGACATAAGTCCACTAGTAACTGGCAAAATTGGGCTTAGCGATATAGTTGAGAAGGGATTCGAGGAGCTTCTCAAACCCGAGAAGAACCATATCAAGATCCTTGTGGATCCTCAGAGGTAAAATCACCCTCGATGCTAGGCGACGCGACTGCGTTGCCATCGCCAGATATTTTAATATGTTTGCACACACCCTTCATTATTGTCTTGCGTCGCATCTTCCAGAATCAGGAATGCGTCTTTCATTCTGGTACTCGGTGGTGGGGAAATGGAACTGAATGAATGTTTGACGGGTCTCACGAATGAAAACCCTTTGGCTAGAAGGGCTGCAGCGAGGGAGTTGAGCGATCTTGCTGAATCTGATCCAAAGAAATTCAATGACGACGATGTTGGTACAGTCATTAGAGTACTGCGAGAAGAGGAAGACACATCGACTGTCGATCATCTTCTCCATGTGATAGAATATGTGAGTCCAGCCAAACTTAATTACCTTGTTAACACTGGTGTACTTAGAGTTCTAGTCGACATCTTCATGAAGAATATGGGTGGCGTTGGAGCTGCCGTTGGTCGCGAAGCCATGCGGCTCATTTCACTTCTTGCTCAATCCGACAAGGAAGGAGCTGAGAAACTGGACCTAATAGGCTTCATTCTCAGGGCGCTCTCTAGCTCAACAGATCCTTACATCCGATGGTATGCTTCAATGGGACTCAGAAAGATCGACTCATCACTAATACAGAAAGAAGCGGAGGAGATCATCGAATACTCGACCAACGCAATGGCTAAAGAAAATGATGAGATTACTAGAGTCAGTGGCGCTTTGACACTTTCACTTGTCGCGTTTCTTGCTCCTGAGGCATTTGCAGTGACCAAAGTAGTCGATCTTCTGACCAAAGCCCTATTAAACGATTCAAACCCCGAGATCCAATCCTGCGTCGCGTTGGCTCTGCAATCCATTGCAAGGAAGGATCCCTCACAATTCAAGGACACTAAGATCGCAGAGACATTGTTCAAGACTCTTATCAACAAGCTGGACGCTCTGGAAAAAAAGAATGATAGAATTGAACGCGAAACCTTGGTGACAGTAGCCTCCACCATATCAATACTAGCTTTGAAGGACCCTAGCATCTTGGCTGGCGGAAGGGCAATAGAACAGATCGATCTCGGTGAGGTCATCTCGAAGGCATTAGAGAGAAGTGAAGGAGAAAGCGAAATTCGCTCAATTCTGATATCAGCATTAGTAGATCTGTCCAGCGGAAGAACCTCCGAGTACATCAACAACAAAGAATTACTGGAAGTTTTGTTAAAACTGATTGAAGGCAGCGAGGAGGAAGATACCAACTATAGGTCGGCGCTCCTACTCCTCAATAGAATGGCATCAACATATCCTATTCTATTCAGTTCTTGGCCCACCTTGGAGAAGGTAGCCACTCTTGCTGTTAAGAGAGAAGCGATAAGAGAAAAGGGGGACGCGAAAAGCAAACTGAGCCCAGCTGATGTCTTTGCGTTGCTTTGGCATTCGGAAAAAGGCTCTGAAATCCTAATCGATAACCTGCCCAAGCTTCATCAAGATAATCCTGAGCTCGTCGAGCATCTACTCCAAGTAGATAGTCTGCGATCCATTCAAGGATCGCTCGTGCAAGGAGGAGTATTGAGTGCAGAAGTGGAAAGGAAGCCGAAGCCAGCTCTAGTGGCAGCCGAGAAGGCGAAACCAGAAGAGGAGATCTCGAGAGAAGAGAGAGCCTCGGCTGTAGCAGCCGAGGCGGTAGAAAAAGGGAAACCCCCGAAGCCAAAAGGTCTAAGTGATAAGCAAAAGAGCCTGCTCCAAGAAATCTTCAGAAAAAACACTGAAATACGTCTGTCCAAACTTGCTGAGAAGCTCGACGTAAACGAAGCCATTCTCACTGAAGCTCTAGCGAAATTGATTGGTTCTGGCAGATTGCCCTACAAGATCCAGGATGGCATGCTATATATAAAGAAACCACCGCCAACTCCCGCTGAAATTGTAGCAGAAGAGGCAAAACTTCCTCCGAAACATGGCGAGAAAGAAAGTGTCGCCAAGTGTATATGGTGTAAAGCGGCACTGAGTCTTGTCGATGACAAATGTACGACTTGCGGCAGAAAGGCAGCGAGATGTTTCATCTGCAATGAGATAATACCAAACGAGGCAGAACTGGACAAATGCCCATTCTGTGGCACTCTATTCCATCGCGAACACTACAGGAAGTGGGCAGAGGTTAAAAAATACTGTCCCAAGTGCAGAATACCCATTGTGCCATCTTGAACACGTGAACTCAACTAAACTCGCTCATGTGATCGCAAGAAACACTATCTTTTTAGGCATCTAGTTGTAAGATGCTTAGCTCATGAGCGAAATCAGTGAAAAAGATCTAGAAATACTCAAAATACTCCAAGAAAACTGCAGACTGAGGGCTAAAGAGATCTCCAAGAAGGTTGACACGCCGATATCAACTGTGTTTGCTAAAACAAAGAGAATGGAAAGTGAAGGCATAATCCAGGCTTACAAGGCTGTTCTCGACCCTAAGAAACTCGGTAGAGGAGCCACTGCATTCATATTAGTTTCGTTTGAGCAGCAAATGGCAGGGCAGCAGGCGGGTCCATCACAAAGAGATGTAGCGAAAGAAATAGCCAAATTGAAGGAAGTCCAAGAAATCCACGTGATATCAGGAGACTGGGATATGCTGGCTAAGGTCAAGGCTAAGGATGTCGACACGATAGGTAAACTCGTCTTAGACAAGATACGGCTCATAAAAGGCGTGAAAAGGACGTTGACATGTATGGTTTTTGACACTGAGAAAGAGACGACAGACCTATTGTGACCAAAGACGTGGCTTTACCTCGCCAGATATCCATGTCCAGCGTGACTCGAAAAAGATACTATGGGAAGATCGTTAAACTTACTTTCTCTCGCTCATAGCCTGCGCTATTTTTTCCCTCGTTCTGTTGAGCTCTAGGAAAGCCATTCCAAGACTGGCGCCCTTTCTAGTAATAACTGAAAGAATCAACTCTTCTGCAGCTTTCGTGAGAACTATGTCACCTACTCTTCCGCTCACAACAACTCTTCTTAAGTCCCCTAATTCAAGCTGATTCACGACGTTAGTGCCTATGTTTAGCAGAGCAGCTGACATTGCAGCAGCCATCGAATCATCAGAAAGATTTGGAGTCCAGGCTGACACGATGAGCCCATCTCGTCTCACTAAGGTAGCGCCGTCTACTCCCTGAGCCACGTTACCCAGCTCTTTAAGTATTCTTGCGAGCTTTCCTTTCAGACTTGAATCACTGTCAGCCAAGGGAGAACTCACTCCCAACCAAGTTCTTTTATACCTTGCAGTTAGTATACCTCAAGATCCCTGACTACATTTTTCTTTAATCTGCTTTAGAAGCATCAACAACGCTTCTCTCACCCCTTGCCCGGTCAAAGCTGAACCCTCTATGAACTCAACTGAATCAATCTTCATGAGGTTCCTCATTGCATCTGCTTTCATCGAATTACATAGATCCTGCTTATTTGCAACAATGACCATAGGCACTTCTTTGCCCAGGAAAGACTTTACTTCCTCGAAGATCGCTATTGCGTGCCCCAACTGTCCAGGGGCTGTACTATCAACAATGAACAGGACGCCTTGTGCTCCTCTACTCGTGGCTTCCCTGACAGGCGACATGTGTATCTGCCCGGGGCTCCCCATCAACATCACGCGTATCGGATTAGTACCGTTTGCTTTAGCCTCCTCGTCAGACAACATACGGTCACTTCCATCCCACCAGACGTGTCCAAGGTCAAAAACTATGGTTGTAGTGGTTCCATCTGGCAGTGTTCTCTCAACGCTCTGGGCTTTGTTATCGAGAAAGTGAACAAGCGTCGTCTTTCCAGCGTGAAATGGGCCAGCAATAAATACTTTGAAGATCTTAGCCTTCTTGTTGTCACTCAATGAATCTCATCTCCGTCGAGAACTTCGGCTATCTTGGAAGAAGCTTTCTGCATAGCTAAATGGATCAGCCCTAAGCCAACCTTGGAACGGGCAGTGCCTATTATTAGTTGGTGCCTGCCTGCGCTTCGAACGACAGTTATCCCATCGTCAGCTTGGATTGTGACCTGCGAAAGGTTGCCCTGTTTCAACTCTTCTACCGTTCGCTCACCCATCGCTAGTATAGCTGCCGCCATCGCAGAGAGAAGACTCTCCTTTTCGACTTCGCTTATCGCTGAACAAATGGGCAACCCGTCATCGCTAACGATGCACGAAGCTTCGAGGCTACCTGAGTCAACTGTATCTTGTAGAACTCTCATTAGCTTCATTTGCTTGCTAAGAGCTTCAGACATGAATGAACCCCCATTTCCGGAACGAGGAGGAACGCATGCGGCGTTCTGGATCTTCTCCGATTCTGTGATTGATAGGAGTTGCAACTAATTAAAAGCATATCTTTGTTCTGAGCAAAAAATTCGCAACTTCATGCGATCCTCGCAAAAACCACGTCAAAAGGACGCTTAGATTGGAGTCAAATGGCAAGATGCAAGGTGCCAACTTAGCTAAGAGAATCTCTGAATTGGGAGAACAACCATTACTTGATCCGTAGTGAGCAAATCTAATTCGCTCACTCGTGTTTGACACCTCTCATCTTTCTTACGATGAATGTCCTCTTCAATTCTCGAAAAGGCCACGATGAGTTCACAACATATTTATTCGGGCAAACCATCCCATTCTTCATAAGTTCTAATCGGGTGATCTGCTGGAGTGGAGAGGAACTGAACCAGCCAATGCGAAGAATGGTCGAGATTCTTTAATAGTCATGAGTTTTTCACGCAGAATTGGGGTTACCAACGTGAAAGTTGTATACCACGATAGATACAGGGAGGTTTACTCCGATGACCCAGCATCTGCTCCGGGTCGGATTGAGTGCATATTGGAGGCGCTTGGCAATTCCTTTCCGTTTGTGGAGCCTGCTGAGGCGACTGACAAAGATATACGCCTTGTTCATACCGATATGCACGTCGCGTAT
>JAHPYV010000115.1 GCA_019058495.1 Promethearchaeati archaeon | reverse complement strand
GGGCTGGGAGGCGGCTTTGGGGCTGTAATGCTTAAAACGTTGATTTCTTTGAACCAATCACTTTTCTTCGACGCGTTGCTTCCTCAAATCCCCTTTATACAGTATGGCTATGACCTTTCAGTGATCCTGCTGCCGGCACTCGGGGCACTTATCGCAGGACTGATTGCAAAAAAGTTTGCATCTGAATCAAAAGGGCATGGGATTCCAAGCGTTATAGAATCTATGGTTTTCAAGGGCGGACGGATGAGATACCGAGTCTCAGTAACCACCACAATAATATCATCGATTGTGATTGGATCCGGCGGAAGCGCAGGTCGAGAGGGACCAATAGCCCAAATCGGTGCAAGCATAGGCTCAACGACTGGACAAGTCTTCAAGCTGTCGCACAAAGATGTGGAGTTGCTAGTCGTGTGTGGATTCGCTTCCGGCATAGCTGCAACTTTCAATGCTCCGCTTGGAGGTGTAGTTTTCGGTCTGGAGGTACTATACAGAAGGTTTGAACTTGTGGAAGCAGTGCCAGTCTTGCTCGCCTGTGCTGTTGGAACAGCTGTGGCGCGTCTATTCCTTGGAAACTTCACCTCTTTTCCAACCCCAGTATATCAGTTTCCACCGTTGTATGAACTCATAATCTACGTGATTTTTGGACTTATTCTAGGAGGGCTCTCAGCTCTCTGGGTCCGCCTTTTCTATTTCATAGAGAGGCTATTCAACAGGATGAGATCCGTTCCAGTATTATTACGAGTGACAGCGGGTGGTCTCTTTACAGGTCTCATAATTTTACCGTTCTTCGCGCTGGCATTGTCGCAAACTGGTGACAAGACTGGTTATGGACTTTTTGGAGTCGGATACGAAGGAATAGTTCTCCTTTTAGCTGGGGGGATCTCGGTTATACTCGCCATACTTCTTGCTGTAGTCAAAATGTTTGCATCGTCTTTCACTATAGGTTCGGGAAGCGGTGGGGGATTACTCGTTCCATGTCTTTATATAGGAAGTATGGTTGGCGGTGCTTTTGGTTTGGGTCTCAACTCTTTGGTTCCGGGGCTAGTGCCTGAACCATACGCCTTTGCTACTGTGGGTGCAGCAGCACTGCTGGGAGGAGCTTATGGAGCACCTATTGCTGCCATGCTTATTGTTCCGGAAATGTCATCGAGTTACAACCTGTTCTTGCCGCTCATGTTAGCCTGTTCTCTTAGCCACGTCGCAGCTAGGAAGTTACTTAATGGTTCAACTATCAATACAGTGGCACTTGAGAACGAAGGTACCCCTCTGAGCCAGCTTGCGAGTCAGTTCAGTTCAGATGTCCTAGAACAGATTCAAGTTCAAGAAGTAATGACTAAGAAATTCATCAATGTATCTCCTAAGACTCCGACGAGAGAGGTTTCTCACCTCATAAGCTCTAAAGGATATGGCGCTTACCCAGTAATAGAAAAAGGAGAATTGGTGGGATTAGTGGATTACAGAGATGTGATTCGCGTCCCAGCAGACAAAATGGATTCGGCAATTGTTAGTGACATAATGGAAGAAGCTGATACAATAAGTCCTGAGCAGACTTTAGCAGAGGCAATTGAGCGCATGTACGTGCGAAACGTCCACCGACTTGTAGTTCTTGATCCAATGGATAAGAGACCTATCGGCTTGCTTGCTCACGAGGACATAGTAAAGGGATACGAAGCTGTAAGGCACGGGCATCCGGTAGCTGAAGCCAATCCTCTAAAGAGGCTTAGCGCGGCTGAAGTGATGTTGCCAAATCCAGTTGGACTCAGACCTAACCAGCATATAAGCGAATTGTTCAGGAGATTTAAGGAACATCCCTATCCGGCTTACCCCGTGCTACATAGGGGGCGATTCGTGGGTATGCTAACGTCTAAAGAGCTGATTCAAATTGAAGGAGCTCCCAAGGATCGTCTTCTGGTCAGGGATGTGATGGAGAAAACGCCTCCAGTTGCCTTTCCTGATGAAACCCTAGATCAGGTCTTGGACAAAATGTACAGATTCAAGGCATCAGCAATACCCGTCGTTGATAAGGATAAAAGGAGCAAGTTGCTTGGGCTCATAACAGTGCTAGAGATAATAAAGGGCTATGAATTAGAGAAGTAATCAATAGACACTCTGAGCAAAAGCGTACAGATCTGGTCAGCGTCAGCAAATAGTCGCAACTCATGCTGGCTTTTTTAGCAGGCGGAGGATTCGTAAATGTCATTGAGGAAAGTGCTCAGCGCCATCGTCTTAACGAATCTTCTATGGGGGATAATTCCGCTCCCAGCAGTAGATGCAATGAAGACTTACAGCCTCTTTACGATGATATTTTTCAGGTTCCTCTATGCATCCCTGTCGTGTATTCTCGTAGTTGCTGTGATTCGAAAGCGCTCACCATCAGTCAGGGGAATTGGCGCCTATATCAAGTCATTCAATAGGGCTTATAGGAGATGGAGCGTCCCTCAGGTGATTTCCCTTGCAATAGTGGGCTTCATGCTCTCGGTCAGCCTCGCTCTCTTGTTCTTCAGCTACAACCTAGTGGGAGTAGTAATCTCAACTATGATAAGTGAGGCATTGACACCCGTTCTGATAGCGTTTTGGAGCTGGGCAAAGGGAACTGAGAGAATGGACATCCTTAAAGGAGTATACATGGCGTCCCTCGTTCTTGCAGTGATTGTGATCTCAGTTGCGCGGGTGGAGGCAGATGTGGCCATCAACCCGATCGGATTTGTATATGTGGGGATAAGCGCAGTCTTCTGGACTATGTTCATTATGCTCATAGCCAAGGACATTCCAGGCAGGAAGGAGATTGAGGTGGCTGACTTCTCAGCAGGTAGCTACAAGATGGCAAGATCCACGCTAAAGTTGGGGATTACATTTCTTTTCGGAGGGTTAGTGATCTTTCCTTTGACGATTGTTTTGCCACCGATGGCTCAGCTCCCTGAACTGACTGCTCAGTGTTCCAGATTCTACACTGATCTGTCTATGAGCTTATTTTCAGCCGCGACGGATCCTAACATATTATCTCTATCTTTCATTCTGACGCTTGTACCTTACCTGCTTTTATATGGTGCACAAGCTTTTTGGCCAAAAGAGGCTCTGACTTTTGACCAGTGGTCTTCGATACTTGGACTGATAACACCTCTCGTCGCATCCTATGTTGGAATATTCGTAATAGGCGAATCCATCCGCATGGATTACACACTCATAGCGACGGCGTTCATATTGACGTCAATAGCAATGAGGTACTTCCACGAGACCACCAGCAAGGTAGTCGGCTTCTTGTTTATTAGGATCGATGCGACCAAGAAAAAGAGGATCTACCTGCAACTAAAGGCAATCCGAGAGCTGCAACAGATTTTCGCTATCACCGGGGAAGCATCTGACATCTACGCGGAGGCAGTGACTAGTAACCTGAACCGTCTCTATTTAATGGTTTCTCAAAGGATTAGAACCGTGGATGGGGTTAAGAAGGTCACTATCTTGCTTGTTCAGAGAATTGTAGAACCTCACAAGAAAAAAAGAACATGAAGAAATACCAGAAATCTGGCAAAGGCACCAAAGAGAAAACAGTATCAGATAGAAGATAGGAGATATGTTACAGGCACCCAGATTAGTGTGCAGTAGGCAAAGGAGGTCGATGCAAGATGCCCATACGTGCTGTAGTATTGGTCAAGGTAACGCCGAGAATGTTGAAACAGGTCCTTTCAGAGATTGAGAAAATAAGTCTGGTGAGAAGGTATGCAACAATAACTGGAGAATACGACGTCCTGATAGAAGCGGAGGCAAACACCATTGAAGAGTTTCACGATATGTTGATCGATGAGCTCGACCCGGTAAAAGGCATAGAGGAGACGAATACTCACATCATTCTTAAAGATCTTCGAGCCGATTGAGGTATCGTTAGAACATTCTCGTCACTTCGGCTGCGTTACCTCTTCAAGCTCAGATTCCGAGACTTTTTCGCCGCAAACAGGGCAGTATCCCCTAATATGCAACCATTCCCGCATGTGCGTCTTATGAGCAACGTTTCCACAACTAGGGCAGCGAACGAGTTCCTCGCCTTTCTTGATTGGCAGATTACATACGATGCATTTCCAGTCTTTTCTTCTCATGTCTGAGGAGATCTTCTTGAGAGAGGAGGATACTCGTTTTGATTCATCTTTCAATCCTCTGTTCTGAAGTTTCTTGCGGAGTTCCCTCAGAGGGTTTGATGCCTGTACGCTTCCTATCTCCCCTAATGTCTCAGCTGCGACTATAGCAACATCTGGTTTTCGCTCAATGTCCTTAAGATAGTTATTAACGACTGTTATTAGGGGAGCGACCGCTCTCTCTCCGCTAACTGTCTTCAGCGAAGAACATGCATTCTGCCGCACAATTACGCTACTGTCATGAAACAAGGCGTCTACCAAGGGGTCAAAGGCACTCTCATCGCCATAATATCCAAGTGCTAGGGCTGCCGCGCTGCGCGCTTCCCAATCAGGGTTCTTCAGCGCCAGGATGAAGGGCCTTGCTGTGTCTCCTGTCTGAGGTATTCTCTCCTCTACTGCTTCACCTCGAGCGAGTGAGTAGCGATGAGTGAGTCTGCGTCTTGCCCTCATAACCCGGGAAATGATCCCTGATATCATGAAAAGAATTGCAACTAACAGAAAAACGAAAGCTAGAACGTCTGATGCTGGATCTGCAAGGCTTGTTTGAAGTACTAGCAGCTTAAGTCAACTCCTTCCGCCTAGAAGTCCTTCGCAACGATTGCGTTAGCACAGATAAGTTTTGTACCAATGGATCAGATATTTAATCTTACTCTTTGTAGAACAACTGTCCTTTTTCTTGTAGATTTCGCTCAGAAGTGATTTGACCTCCAATACTTACTTTTGCCACTTGGGGCCAGTTTCGATAGTTACAGTATCGCGAAGTTCGCAAATACGTGTCGCAACGCTCAAACCCTACTGCATTATTTTAATGACTGCTAGCTTCAATTCATTTAGTGATCCTCTTCACGAATCCTTCTGGAATGGTGGAGTATGACTTATATCCGAATTGATTATCACTATGGATAATTGCCCTTGGAAAACGGACGGGAGGTCCGTAGACAATGGTTCTCTACGATTTTTACGTGATCTATAATGAAGGCGGTCGATGCATACACCACTACAAATTTGGAGGGCTAAACGTCAACAGCGAGTTAGTAGGCGCCTTCCTTGATGCACTCTCATCTTTCGCAATGGAGACCATTCCCACCAAGGGTCAAATGCGTTTAATAGATAGGGGAAACGTGAAGATACTCTTCGATCAAGGGAAATATGTTTCCCTTGCGTTGTTCGCTTCCGAGAATTCCATCGAAGTGCGTGAGATGCTCACAACGTTTCTCACGAGTTTTGAGCATAACTACACTAATGTCCTCAAGAGCTGGGATGGAAGCCTTGATGCTTTCAAAGGTGCAGATGAACTCATAAGATCAATCTTCAAGAGGGAGAGGGTATCTAACGGGAAGATGGTTGAGTCAATGATCCCTAAGGCGATTCCCCTCCTTGATGTCACTGGCACGAAAATGAAAGCCAAGGATTCAATTGCGGTCATAAGAACTGCCATCCAGGGCAGCCTCAATGGCGTACTTTCACTATCGCTAAACCAGAACAAACTCGATCCGATTGGGTATCTGAGCATACTCAGAGGAAAGGGATACGCTTCCGTTTACACCAAACCTGGTAGCAGGATAAGAAGAGGAACAGATGCAGCTAGGCACATAATATTCGACAGCGTGACACTCCCGGCTTGGATAAGATTCCGAGTAGCTGACGCCAGAGAGATCGACACCGAGTTCGACCGCACAATCAACAAAATGGATGCACCTCTACACAAAGTAATGCTCGATACACTCCTCCTCCGACATCAATATGATGAGCTCAGAAGTCTCAAACCCAAATCGAAACAGACACTCTCATCAGACGAAAAAGAGGAAGTTCGCGACAGGTTCGGTGCAATAGGACCCAATATCCTCACGACAAGTCACGGAAAGATCACTCTAGAGCAGATTGCTGCTCTGCACGGCTTGTCGAACTTGGAGGTCACAGAGGTCCTCGTATGGGCCTCTGAGAAAGGGCTGATTGAACTGCTGAAAAACTAATGTTATAACCAAAGAGGGAGAGTATCTCGATAGAGAGCAAAGAAGCAAAAAGGGAATCTACGTTATGTGCGCCTTAAGCCGATAAGCGGGTGATCAATGAAATTGCCAAAAGAACAATTGAAAGACATAAAAACTGCAACTCTTTCCTCAGTAATTCTTGGGCTCTATCTCTCAGTCCCATCGGAGGAATATGATTCCCTCACAGATGCGATTGGAGAAATGTCTGGAACAATAATAAACACACTACTACTCGAAAGTCACTTGATGAAGGGCGACTATATGACCGTTCCAGAGGCATTGATTGCAGCGGTGAACGCACTCGGAAACCTTGTCGGCACAAGAACCACTCGACTCAAGTTCCAAAGGGGACTTGAAGCAGAATTGGCAATAGTGGACTGCCCCATCTGCGAAGCCTCAACGACACTATCAATATCACCAGAGAAACCCATCTGCAAGATCCTGGGTATGATAATTAAGAAAGTCACTGTAAATTATCTTCAGAAGGTTGGAGTGGAAGCAGACGTTGAAATCGAGGAAACTGAGTGCAAAGCCAAGGGTAGCCCCGCATGCATATTCAAGGTTACATGGAAAGGAGAGAAAGCTATACACACGAAGTATGTCGAGTGGGAGGAGAAGCGCGCCGAAGAAGAATGCAGGGCACGCCTCGAATCAATAACAATCAGATCGGGGATGCGTACGTTTTAGCAAGCTTATCAATCAATTTCATAACGGTCTGACCCAGACAGAGGAATGACCATTCATGTCTGATGGCGAAAAAGATGAGAAACAGAGTGCTAGCGGAAGTGAGGTCGAAGGCGAGAGAAGTCTTACACTTCGTTCGCTTATTCTCACTCTTGTTTTCGGCACGATCTTCTCGGTGGGAACTATTTACACGCTGGTCGTTCTCAGTTTTTCAATGGGGCTCATTGGCGTGGTTTCAGTAATTCTGGCGTCAAGCGCATCGATCTGGGGAACGACTCTCGGGACAAAGCGCAAAGCAAAGCCGTTGTCGCCACAAGAACTTGTTGGAATAAGCTGGCTCTCGAGCGCGTTGACCCAATCCCTTGGAACCACGATTCTCGTAGGTGGGGTCCTCCTTATGAGATACATACTGCCCTCCACGATGTTTTCTGGCTGGCAAAGATGGTGGTTTGCGCCGGCTGAAAGTCAGCTTGGGAGCATGGTGACATGGTTACCAACAATATTATTCTGGACACTGATCGTTTTTCTGGCGCGTCTTGTAGTGATCGGAATAGGAGTGAAATTCAGAAAAAAATACATTGAAACCGACCAGCTACCGTTTCCGGTCGCCGAGGCACAGGCAGACGTAATCAAGGATCTAACGACACAGAGCGAACCCCCTCTTTCCACACTAAGATACTTCTTTACAGGAATGGTGGTTGCATTCCTCTTTTCTTTGGTATTTGAGCATAACTGGGATTACCCTCTAATGACCCCTCTCTTGGCAGTCGCTATCGGGTTCACTGCTTTGGTCGGAGGAATGAGCGGAGCCTTCCCATGGAAGGTTGGGAGGAAGGCGCCGAGAGGACTTAACAAGGTCGCGTACTATTTCTCTTATCTGTTCTTATTCATCGGATTACTTGGTCTGATCTCCTGTTTATATGCTCCTCCGGATACGATTTTCTTCTGTCTGCGTTATGGTTTTCCTATAAGTGTGGATCCAAACTATGTTGCTAGGTTCTTTGACTTCTCCCCTATGATCCCGCAACTCGCGGGTCTAGGTTTTGGAATCTCAATATCGATTCTCTTATTTGTTATCGGATATTTAGTCCCCAGCGATTCGTCTTCAGGGATGCTAGTCGGATCACTTACAGCCTTCGTCCTGATTCCTCTTGCGTTTGTAGGTTTAACTGGCAACGTGAATCAACCTCTGCTTTTCAGTATTGACTCATCACTGGTTCTTGCCGCGCTTCTCTGTGCGACTATAGTAGGCACAGTTGTGATCATACTGAGAACGATCTTAACAAACAGACAAGAAGCTAAGCAGGTGATTGTTGCGGGAGTCGGGCAACTTTACAGATTGGACGCGCAAAGAAAGACAAGATCTAGATCAAGGAGCCCTCAGAGGCTAAGCGAGAACGTTTGGACACGATATTTTCTAATGTGGCTTCCTTTATTTGCACTAACTCTGATCACGGTACTTGTTGTTGGGACGGAACCAGGCGCACCTTGGTACCTTTCAATCATAATTATCGTATTCGCATTTGTTATCACGCCCATAGCGACTACTCTTGGCACATGGACTGTGAGCAGAACAACTCGCCTGGCATCGCAATCTCCACTCCCGTTTCTGTATGAAGCAACTCTTTTCGGTATAGGAGTGAGAGATCTATCACCGTATGCGTTCGGGGCGCCAGTAGTCTGGCAAGCCCCTGGTCTGCTAAGCCAAATGCGAGTGGCGCGTCTAACGAAGACGGATTCGAGAATAGTTTACTGGGCTGATCTCATTGGTTTCCCAATCTTGGGTGTTCTTCTCAGTTTCCTGATTTGCATATGGGTGTTCTCAACGATAGGATTCCCAAGTGCATCGATCATTCCACCTGGCAGTGGAGGAGGAGCAACAGTACTTGCTCAATGGAACTTTACGCCAATCTGGAGTGTTCTCTATGCCTTCATTGTTTGGGTTGCTCAAGGAGGAGGCGCGTTTCCCTTCAATTGCGATCCAGTGT
>JAHPYV010000114.1 GCA_019058495.1 Promethearchaeati archaeon | reverse complement strand
CCTATGCCTCTGGCACACCAATATTCCCCGTCATTGTAGACCTCAAACTTGATTAACATCCCTTTCTTACCACTAAACCAACTGTACCCACACGAAGCTATTTCTAACTTTCCAAGATAAACCTCTCGTCTCTCCAATTGCAGTCCGTAAGTCTCACCTAGATAGCCCAACTCCTGAAAACACAGATCCAAGAAAAGGCAGTGAGGAAGCAAGGCGAGCGAATACTTTCTCAAGGTACAAAGGATGCCAGACTAGTGGAACAGAGGGGAGGAAAATCAGCAACTCGGGCTCACTGCTTCACAAAAGAGTACCAAGCAAATAAAGGAAATGATATTTTTCTTCAGTGAATTATTACTCGAAGCAGATACCTCAATAAGAGACACACTAAATCACCAGTGAAGTGGTAATGTGTCTCGAACTCTGTAATAAACAATATCTTCTCAGAGAAAAGTTTTGAGCCGATCTCGTTTCTTCTCCTATAAGTCTACAAGCCATAAAAAGAAGAATGGAACGTGGAGTTGAATCCACGTACCTTTATGACTCTATCCTTTTATCTGCTTGCCTAGTTTGATTGCAATGGGTATTAGGTCTTCAACTTTCATCGCTAATGTACTTTTGACACACTTGAAGATGCCTGGCTTGACCGCCCGAAACATGTTTGTGCCAATAGCGCTCGCTTCTGCACTTTCCACTTCAACAGCCATTATTCCCCAGTAGTCTCCAGTCGAGACGTACCAACACAGTGTCTTCTGTCCCTTCGGTGGATAGAGACCTTTCGACATTAGTTTCTGGGTGATCTCAGCAATCTCTGTAGGATCAAGGTCGGGATTTAGTTCGAAATATGTGATGAAGAGCACCCTCTTTTCTCCTCCTTCTTTGTTCTGCATAATTGCAGTGAAAGTAATGAATGCTAGGCGCTATTTAGCGTTATTGGGCGCTGCGGAGTGGGAGGTCATTGCAGTTACCCTTGCACTATTCTCCCATCCTAGTTTTAGCACGCGCTAACTCTACGGTCACCTAGAGCGACGGTATCGAATCAAGAAAAATGGGAGTTCAGTTATTCCCCCTTGCATCTGGAAACCCGTCTTACCAGTGCCTCAATTAGTCAAAGCAGTCTTGAGATCCTCATGCTCCTAATTGGTCTCATCCTGCTTGATCCCGTCAACTGTAACATTACCTGCAGTCCTCATAGCAGCAGATTCCATTGGGAGAAGTAGTATAAGAGCGTCTGATCTAAGATTTCTAGAAGAGACACATGGGCGCGAGAGTGAACTAAATGGATCGTAGCAAAGACTGGATGGATGAAGCTGAAGGCGACCTCGAACACGCCAAAAGCGATCTCAAGCAAGGATTCAACAATTGGGCATGTTTCTCCGCTCAGCAGTCGTCCGAGAAAGCCATTAAGGCAGTATTCCAGAAGATGCACGCCGAGGCATGGGGGCACTCGGTTGCTGATCTACTCACAGAGTTGTCAAAGAAATGTCAAATTCCAAATGAACTTCATGAGAAAGCGCTCGAACTCGACAAAGCTTACATACCAACTAGATATCCTAATGCCCATCCATCGGGATCCCCAAGAAGCAGGTACACAAAAGATGAAGCAAGAAGGCTGATTAGCAATGCAGAGGAAGTACTCAGGTTCTGTAAAGGTCTTTTATCCAAAGTATGACCGAAATGATTTGCTGGAAATCCTGAAGCGAAAAGTGGAAGCCCTCAAAAGAGTCCTTCCAATATCTCTTGTCGTGTTGTTTGGTTCATACGCAGCTAACGCCTACACTGCTGCGAGTGACATAGATTTGCTTGTCGTCTACAAAACACATGCCAAGAACGCCTACGCCATAGTGAGGAAAACAGTTGGACTGCCCCTACTAGAGGCTCACGTATACTCCGAAGAAGAGTACCACAGAATGAAAGAGACTCTTGACAAAATGACCGCTAATGGTATCACGATCTATTCGGAGGCTGATGCGCCGTCGGGAAGCAGCTAACAAGAAACGTGCATTAATCATATGAAGAATGGATTGCTCAAAGAGAAGAAGGATGAGAACACCTGTCATGTAACTGTCAATGCCAGCAGTGCATCTGGAACCCTGTTCTACCAGGGCCCCACTTCGTCAAAGCAGTCTTAAGCTCATCATGCTCCTCAGCGTAATCACTGACCTTGATACCCTTCATCGCAGTATCGGTAGCTTGCTGAAACACTGAACTGTTCTTGTCGACTAAAAGTAATCTTAAAGTGTGCTAATTACTTCGTATCCCTTCTTCTGCGAACTCTTTCTTTTGTCGTCTATCCTATCTATAATCAAGCCCAAAGCCGCAATGCATATACAGCTAGGGCACGCGCTGATCATTTTCGACGTGAGCAATTCACTTAAGTACGTGAAGATCATTCTATTCAGCGGGGACGAGCAACTGTGTTTGAGGGCGAGAAGACTTATGTCTTTTGGATCGGACTGATTATTCTGGGGTTAGCCTCAGTAGGCCTGTTCGGCATAATCTGGTTTGACTTGATTAGACCTTTCTATTTCATTCACCTAGAGCATCACGTTCCATTGATTGTGGGAGCCATAGTCTTCATCTTCATTGGGTTCTACATGATGAAATCTGGTGTGGCAAAGAGAAAGAAGTAGGAATCGAGGGGCCTACGGCAAGACAGGTAAACATCCGATGGCGGGGAAGACACTTCAATTCCGAATCATCTTAGTAGACATTGTTTCCAAAGCATGATCTTCATTGTATGCGTATGCCTTCCCCTCATTGATTTCGCACGCTATTTTCATGTTCTTTGTTGCTTCATGTTACTCTATGCTTTTTCTTCCTTTCTCTTGGAATCTTATCATATTCCTTAAGCGCACGCCAAAAAAAGAGAGAAAAGAAGAGAAACTCCAATCCACCCAACTTGATTTGAGCTTGTATTACGTCTAGGTACGCCTACTTCGTTGGAAATTGTATGCCTACCAATTGTAGTGCTTCCTTCGCTTTGACGACGACTTCGACCTTCCAATTGTACCCCGGGACAGCGAAAGCGTATTGATTCATGTAATTGGCAAGTTCCTTGACTGCTTCACCGAGTTTCACATCATCAATCTCGTAGATGTCTACCGACATGTAACCAGTCTCAGTTGGACCTATCAAAGGACAATCACCGATTGGTTTCAGAACCTTAGGAAGCGTCTTGTAGACTTTGACGAATACTTTGGCTACCTCAAGAGCCTTATCGGGTGGATACTTTGCTGTGACAATCAAATTCGCACACATTTCTTCCTTTCCCCTCCTTCTTCTTTCCGCATAATTGCGGCGGAAGTACTGAATGCGAGGCGCTACTTATCATTATTGCGGCTGCGGAGCGAGAGGTCATCGCAGTTGGCGCGCGCTAATCAGCTAAGTGCTTCCAGATGGTAATAGCACTAAATAGGCAACTGGAAGGTCGTTTAGTTTCCCATTAGCCGAGTCATCCTCTTTGAATTCCCGATCCTCTACTTGGTTTTTTCCCTGAAGCCACCCTTCCAGCCTCTTTTTTCTTGTGCAATGCGATAACTTGATCTTTTAGCTCTTTTAGATGCTCTCTCTTGAATGGGTAAAGCTTGAAACCAGCTAGTGCGAGAATACAACAGGCTATTGGGAGCAGAAAAAACATGACATTAATGCTAGATAGCGTGGCGCTAGTTTGCCCCGCCAAACCTCCCATCTGGTTGTAGCCAATGGTGACTAGCGCCGCAGACACGATAATGGCCATGATCTGTCCTGATGGGACCAAGAAAAGCGACCTCGCAGCGCCATATAGAGCTTCCCTCCGCTGGTTAGTCTCAAGTTCGTCCTGATCGATAATATTACCTATGATGGGCCCACTGTAGATCCCAAGAGAATACGTGATTCCCGAGACCGCGATGCCCCCCAAGAGGAGAATTGGTAAGTTGAGCGCGATCATAGCGGTGAAAAGAATTGAAAGAACAACCAAGCATGGCTTCAAGACCTTGCCAACAGTTCTGTCGATGGGCCTCTTCTTTACAAGAAGGGCCAAAACAAGAAACATGAGATAACTTGGAACGAAGAAAAATGCCAAGACTATGATCTCTGCGTTGTTGATTCCCATCGCATAGCCAACTAGTCGAGCATATTGCATGAACATAAGCAGCAGGAATGATAAGGACAAGTCCCAGATGATCGAGCCGATCACCGCCCTTTTCTTGTACAACTTGAAAAACCTCTTGAAAACTTCCTTCACACATAGGTGGCTTTGGGCAGATTGATGCAGTTCTGGACGTTCCTTCAAGACGAACGATCCGCCGAACCATACAAGCGCATAAATGATTCCTCCGATCACCATGAAATAGCGGAAGTTATCAATGCCAGTGTAATAGATCAGGGGGATAAATGGAACTGCAAGACCTCCAAATAGATTACCAACTCTGTCGACAAGTGCCAGTTTCGTGCGTCCCTCCTCACTTTCTGTAGCTTCTGGAACCCAAGCCCCCAACGAAACGCCAAGTATCGTGGTTATCGTGTCATTAATGGACAGGGCACCAAGAAACTGGATGAATTTCATTGCTTGCGCCGTTGCCGGGTCTCCGGGAGCCGTGCCGGGCCACGGGAACCAAAACACAAAAGGTGTGATTGCGACGAACAAAGAGAGATAACGGAGGTAGGGGATCCGCCGACCCAGTCTGTGACGTGTTCGGTCTGCATAGACTCCAAACGCGATGTCGTTGAACGTGTTGTAGAACATAAAGATAAAATTCGCGAGGAGAAACAGCTTCAGGTCTAAGCCAAACACTTCCGTAATGTACGCGAATATGTAGAGGCTTCCTGCGGAGCCCATAATGTTGGTTGACGCGACCATCGAGCCATAGGCAAGAACCTCTCTTCTCGGCACTCTCCGACCAACTCTTAGCACTGAAGCTGCTGACTTGGGAGTTTTCTCATTCATAACCGAGTCACTTTCCAGGATGTCCCTCCCATCTGTGCCTACTGCTGGCGACCTTTCGTTTGGGAGTTTGAGTATAAAAGGATTCCAGCGCGCGCTAGAATGTCGCCAGACTGAAGCAGGTTGCAGTGCCTGCGTAGAACATGGATCCGCAGCGCGCGCTAAGAAAAAAGAGAGAGGGAGCTACCTTTTCTTTCTCAGTTCCCTCACATGTGGAAGCCTATCTTACCAGTACCTCACTTCGACAAAGCAGTCTTACGTTTCTCATGATCCTCAGCATGCTCATCAAGGTTGATACTTTGAACAGACTCGGCGAGCTTCATACTCTTTTCTGGGGGGAGAGAATTCTTAAGGGAGTGATTCGCCTACCTAGATGCGGGAGAAATCTGCTCCACTCAGATGAAGTGCTGCGCTGCGCGAAGCTGGTAGCCCAGTCACCAACAAGTGAAGTAATGGATGTTAGCTTTGGTTTTGAAGCATCAGATTGATGCAAATCTAGCCTGCAGGCAGGGATCATAATGAAAATAGAAGAGATAGAGAGCAAGATTGCCCCTGTGCTCAGGCGCTACGGTGTGAAGAGAGCTGCGATTTTCGGCTCGTATGTCAGGGGTGAGGAGAGAAAGGACAGTGATATCGACATTCTAGTTGAGTTTGAAGGAGACAAGAGCTTACTTGATCTTGCTGGGCTCAAGATCGAGCTAGAGGAAACATTGGGAAGGGGGGTTGATGTCCTGACCTACGATTCCCTGCATCCTTTGCTCAGAGATCGAATTCTGAGTGAGCAAAAGGTGATCATATGAAGAAGGATCCACTAGTATTCATAGAACACATCCTCGAAAGCATAGAAACAATAGAGGAGTACACCAAAGAAATAACAAAGGAAGAGTTCATTAGTTCAAAGAAGACACAAGACGCCGTCATCAGAAGAATCGAGATCATTGGAGAGGCTGCAAAGAACGTACCAGAAGACGTGAAGAAGAACTATCCGAACATACCCTGGAAAAGGATATCCGGCATGAGAGACATTCTGATCCATGGGTACTTTGGCGTCGATCTAGGGCTAACTTGGAAAGTCGCCAGCGAAGAGATCGGAGATCTAAGAAAGAAGATTGTGAATGTCAAGAAGGATCTGGAGAGGGGACAAGAGAAGATAGCAAGGAATTAGATTTTTCCAAGAGAAAAAGAGGAAGGGGATTTGCAGGTTGCCCTCTTGCGCTACCACATCTGGAAGCCTGTTTTACCAGTACCTCACCTGGTCAAACCAGTCTTAAGCTCCTCTTGCCCCTCAGCATATCTTGACTTGGCAGTCACACTTTCCCAGTTGTTCGAATGCTGTTCTGAGCAGTTTTCCTCATGAACTTCCTTATACCCATAAAGTTATGGATCACGATTTTGAACTTTGTTAGGAATGCAAGCGACAAGAGTACTACTAACGTAATTTCTGTAATAGGTGATAGACGAAACAGCCAGTATGGATCCAGATACGAGAAGACCGCAGGAATAACGGCATAAATAGCAAGGAAGATAATTATCGTCATGATTGTCACAGACAGTACTCCATATATTGCTGATTTCTTAAACCCCATTCTTCTGGTTCTTGGGTTTTCCTCGACGACTTTGAAGGGCTTTCCAGATATCTTCATGTAGTACCATGTCGCAGCTGAGTCTAATACTTTAAAGAAGTCGACCAAAAAGACTATGCTCCAGAATTCAAATTCCTATGCATACATTATTCTCTTCATTACCTTCTCTCAATTATCTTCTCACTCTTCTTTGATTTTTCCTTTGTAATCTGCTCCTCTAATGATTTAATTTGCCTATTGAGTTTCTCAAACTCTTTAGGCTTCCTAACCTCCATTCTTTTCTTCTTTAACGCTCTTAATCTATCTTCTTTCTTCTGATCACCATCTTTTCCCATCATTGTTCACCTCTGACTCGTGCGTGCGCTATCTCCGATGTTCTTTTTCATATTTCAATCCCCTTCTTCTTTCCAATCTTCCATTCTATGAAGCGCCAAAGAATTGCTTACTTCTGAGTAGGCAGAAACAGAATAATCTTAACTAAGGTATTTTCCATTTAACAAGATCCTCAAACCGTTTGTTGTTGACTCCTTTTTCAGTCTTTCAAGCATCCTCAAGAATATGTCTTGAGTGGCTCTTGGTCATCTATTCCCAATCAATAGCGCGCTAGAAAGCAACCTTCACTCTAATGCGCCTCTAATCAGAGACTGGTATTCCTCTACACTTAGATACTGCCCAAGTCTAACAGGAAGTTATCCGATGAAACACCTTCTCCCCTTTTTTTGAGAAAAGATTTAAGGATGAATAACACATGAACAATTAGGAAGGTTGTAAAAGATAATGAAATTGAGAAATGCGTTTTGGATGTCTGTGTGTGCATTCGCGGTCTTTATGTTGTTGTGGTTTCTTAGATTATTTAATGTTCTAGGAAGCGAATATGACATTCTGATAAATTTGGTTTCGACAATTAGTCTAATCTTGACTGGGGTGTTTGTGGGCGTACTCATCTCAGGGAAGACTCAATTTCGAGGGATGTTAATAGTCCTATTTCTAGTCGTAGTCGGGTTTATCAGCGCTCCATTTGTTGTTTTTTGTCCGTCCCACTCATTAACACGTTCCCTTTCACCGCGGAGATCAAAGGAGTAATCGTTTGGGTTTTGACTTCGGGCTACTTAGGGGGCTACATGGCATTTCTCTTTTGGCTTAAGAAGAAGGGCATTCTCAAGCCCTGGGAGACAGATTCAACGGAAACTGAGACGTAGAAAAGCCTCCAATCCACGCTCATATAAAGCTGATGATACCGGGTCTTTCGCTCTTTCCTGAGGAGCAAGTACTCTAATGAACTCCTTCTCCTTTTTTAACTAAGCTTCCGCCATCCCAGAAGTGTGTAGTTTGACACCCATGGGGCGAGAAAGTTTTATCGCATCATCAAAATGCACTTTAGCATTGCCGAATGTCCATAGCCATAGCAAATAGAATCTCGTTTCAGCGCCAACCCCTCCGTACCATTCCATCGGAAGCTAAAGACAAAGCAAAGACTAACGGTAAATAGTCTAGTCTATTTTCTATCTACTCTTCAACTCGCCAGCTTTTCTTTCTCCCAAAGGTCAATCAAGGGATCTGATTTTGGATCTTGAGAAGATATTTCGTAACACATAAGTATAACATCGTTAAAGTGGCATTCAATAATGCACCATGATTGAAGAACGACATCCGAGAAATTCCCTTGTTGAAGATGCTCATACAGTTTTGGAAACTTCCCCTTTAGAATTTCAAAATCGCCCAAAGCTCCCGCTCCCATCTGGCCACTACAATAACTGCAACTACGCTTCTTAAGTCTTCCATTCCTCCCGGAGTACACGAGTGGGAGGTCATCGCAGTTACTCTTGCCTCATTGCACATGTCATGGGCAAACGAGTCAAGCGTCGGATTACGAAGCAGAAATTATATAATAAATAAGAGACTAAGAAAATGAGGGGGTTGTGGGTATGGCAAGTGGGGCAAAAATAGTCTATTATCTTGGGGCCTTTTGTCTGGCTTTTGCAGCGTTTAATTTATCGTCATACGTATTCTCTGGTGTGTGGGGAACGAGAATGGTACTATATCTCCAAACTGGTATGATCTTTCTGGTTTTAGCTGTAATATTATTGTTGGGATATTACTTATTGCGGAAAAAAAGTAACCTATTAAGCCTAAGTTCCTAAGAACCCCTCTGTGATCCTTGCCACTTTCTACGCAACTTTCTTTCCTTCTAGCAGTTAGCGCGCGGATATTTCAAGGCTCGAAGAACGGCCGCTCAAAGGAATTCAGGCTAACATCAAAAATCCTGAATACTACGACATCAGAGAACCCGCAC
>JAHPYV010000113.1 GCA_019058495.1 Promethearchaeati archaeon | reverse complement strand
AAGTAAGACCGCGGGGGTTCTACCTTCGCCTCTTTCTCTCGCTCTAACTCTCATGGCTCTGGCTGGAGGAGTAATAGACGCAACAAACGCAGGGTAGAGAGAGCCAAGTATCGTCACCGCCATTCCAATGAGGAAACTCAATAGCACTGTCAGGGGTGATAGAATAAGGGCTATAGGCTGATAGCCTGTGAAGCCACTGATTAACATCGTCACCACCGTCGACATGAAGATACCCAAAATAACGCCAATCCCGCCGCCAATTGCCCCATGGATCATTGCTTCAAACAAAAATACTTTGAAAAGCGCGCCCCTCGAAGCACCAACTGCTCTAAGGACCCCCATCTCTTTTCTCCGTTCATTAGCTGCCATTAGAAGACAGTTGGTTGTCAATATCACCGCAGACATCAGGCTGATTGCTGCCACAGCATTAAGGGCTAGAGTGAAACCATCCACGAGACGAATGACATCTGAAATCATCTCTTCCTTTGGCGCAATTACCTCTATTCCTTCGTAACTACTGAGTGATTGAAGAAGTGTTTGCTTGACCTCTTGTGTACTCTCTACGTCGGATAGTTTTACCACTATCGCATTTATCTGGTGAGGAGTAGCGAAAAGCCACTGTGCTTGAGTAATATTGATTAACAACGCCGATGAGAAACCCTTCCCCTCAATATGCGCAATCGACACAACGTTGAGATCTAGATGCCTATTTGTACCGTTGGCGAGTGTTATCCCTATCCTGATGTCAGAGCCATTCATGACATTAAATGCCTTGGCAATGTCATCCGTAGCTATAACGTTGTTTCCGCTGCTAAGTGCTAGAAGAGATGAATTCGAGAAACCGAAATGCTGCTCCCTGACTGGATCCACACCGATGACGCTGGCCACTGTAACGGGGATGTCCGTTCCAGATAGAATGCATTTACCTGAGTATCTGGGCGCAACTATTCCTCCTTGAGAAATGACGTCGGGTTGACCAGCCACAAAGTCAAAAAGCGATTCGTTGAATGGTTCAGCCGTCACCCTTCTAACCGTTAAGTCAACATCTCCGCCAACATTTCGTACGGTCGTTACAACTTGGGAGGCGATGCTTTGGCTAGCAATGTTCGAGCTTACGAGCAACGCAACTGAAAGAGCCACCGCTACCGTGATTAAAGAATTTCTAAGCTTTCTTCTGGCGAAGTGTCGTTTTGCAAGCCATGCACTTAGATGTGCCTTATGCGGCATCTTGACATGTTCTCTCCAAAGTTGGTCGTAGCAAAAACTAATCGCATGATTATTGAGAGAGAAAGGTGTTCTGAAGTATTTAACGTTATACTGGAAAAAATAAGAAAAAGAGTTAGATTCATTTCAGAACGCTGCTCAGTGTTCCAACTAGATCTTCTCTCTTCGGAGCTTTAGCCAGAAGTTGTTTGAGTAAGGGACCTATCTCGTCTGGGTTCCACTTGCCCGGCGGGCTACGTTTCTGTACCTCACCTGATCTCCAGCTTTGCAACAACCACAGGTTTCCTCCAACCACCCTAATCACTTGGCCGGACACGCCTTTAGCATCATCAGACGCCAAGTATACAACTAGCGGAGCCATCATTTCTGGCGCCAGCAGATCATATCCATACTTTTTCTTGAAAGACTCCTCAGTCCCCATCATCGGGGCCATCGACGGAGTCGCCTCAGTTGTCAAACGCGTTCTGGCGAGCGGAACTATCACGTTCGCCGTAACTCCGTATTTCTCCATCTCCTTGGCCGCAATTAGCGTCAAGGCAACTATTCCTGCCTTTGCTGCCCCATAATTGCTCTGACCAGGATTATAGAGCAGCCCCGCATCTGAAGTTGTGTTTATTAGTCTTCCCGCGACCGGCTTGCCAGCTTTTTGCTCGTTTCTCCAGTAAGCACATGCATGCCTTGAGCAGTTGAAGGTCCCCTTCAGGTGAACCCCGATTACAGAATCCCAATCTTCTTCTTCCATGTTGAATAGCATTTTGTCTCTGAGGATTCCAGCGTTGTTAACCAGAATGTCGAGTTTCCCGAAAGAACTGACTGCTTGGTCTATGATTTTCTTTGCCCCTTGGAAGCTTGTGACGCTCTCATAGTTGGGGGCAGCTTCGCTACCCATATTCTTGATTTCCTTGACCACGTCGTCTGCTGGACCCTTGAACTGTCCTTTCCCGTCATGGGCTCCGCCCATATCATTTACGATAACCTTTGCTCCATGTTTTGCGAGGAGTAGGGCTTCCTCTCTTCCTAAGCCTCTTCCAGCACCTGTTACGACAGCTACTTTTCCTTTAAGTGATGATGGCATTTTACTATCACCCCGACAAAGCACAATACAGTGAACCGATTAAGAGTTGGTGACACTGTTCATAAGCATTTCGTTTTCATCATCAAGTAGAATCTGGGGCGCTGGTGTTTAGGATTCTGCCTGAGACAAGTATAGACAGAAACAGTTACCCTATAATGATTCGTTAGTCTATGTGATGGAGAGCGCGCTCCTACGCAACGAAGAATAAGTTGGATTAGGTATAGGGCATGAGCAACTGTGGATAGTGTCTGAAAATCAATTTCTTGAGTTCCGAACTCAGCTTAGCATCCAGTTCCTTCTGTTTATCAGATAGCAAATCAATAAGGGTTGGCACCTGTTGAAATGGTCCCTGCATCAAGAAGGGAGTCCCTATTTCTTTTAGTGGTTTTGGTTCGGAACGAAGAATTTCTAGAATAGGCGCCTGAAGGTCTTTCCCCTCCGCTAGTCTCCTGATCATTCTCTTGAACTTGTTGTCTGGAACTGGACGAAAACCATATGGATGCGAGGAGCATTGCGCGTCAAAGACATCATGTAATATGTCTTCATCTAGACGTCTTTTTACTCCACACCCTACACTAAGAAAGGGGTTCAATTGCTGTTCTTTCGTCCACCAGAGGTCAGAATCCTTTGCTATGAGAAGATCATAGTATCCATTCTTGTCGATGCTCCACAACAAGCGCCAATCCTTTGGATCCAATTCGTACCTCTTAGCTATCTCCTTACGGATCTTCATTGAGGCTACTGGAGTCAACTTCAATTAGATCTCACCAATGGTGCAGGGATTCACTGAGGAGATAAGATCAATAGATGGGTAATATGCTATTTGGTGACTATATCATACTTGAGCAAATGAATCCAAAAGAGTTGGGATTAAGTCTGGGCTACTATGAGCCTGACAGCAAATTCCTTTCAACTGTTTATATATTTCAACCCCATCCTAGGATCGCTGACAGTCCAATCAAGTATGCTATGGTTAGTAACAGAAACAGGAATGTTAGTGGTATTCCGACCTTGAAGAAGTCCCTCCAACCTTGTTTCGCTCCTTCTTTCTGCAGGGCTGTGACACCTATTATGTTGGCTACGCCCCCAATAGGGCTGATGTTTCCACCCAGATTAGTACTTATCATTACGGACCACAGCACAGGGGTTGGGATTATACTTGGAATGGCTGCCAATATCCCAGGTACTGTATAAATCAGGGCAGTTGTGACTGAAACGTCATCTAGGAATCCTGAGATTGTCCCTGCGAAAAGTGAAATCATTATTATGAGAAGAGGAAGACTGCCACCTGACGCCCCGCCAATCGCCGCACCCGCATCGCTCAGGAACCCGGTTCTGTTGAGACCGCCCACTACGATGAACAATCCCATTAAGAAGAATATGAGGCTCCAGTCGACCCTGTGGAAAGCGTCAATGGGATCAATGCCAGACATGAAGATGAATGCAAAAGCTCCAATGAGCCCTGCGACGTAGAATGGAATTCCTACGAAAGATGCCGTAGCGAATAATGCAAGCGTGACAATTAGTATCACTGCAGAGTTTCTGAAGAACTTTGGGTCTTTAACAAACTCCTTCTCATCTAGCGCCATAATTGATTTCTTGAGCTTCTCGAGATCAGCCTTGCTGGTTTCTCCCCGATGCAGATCTTTGCGGTAGTACCGTTTCAAGTAGAAGTATGTGATGAATAATGTTATGAGTGCAAATGGAAGTCCAATCCCTAGGAAGCCCACGTATGAAAGGAAGTAGGCTGGATTCCCCTTGAAAAGTGAGCTACCTGCAACAAGCAGGTTAACAAAGCTAGCTACAACGGTACACATTGCAGTAGCGTTGGCCACGATGATCTCTGTCATGACATACGGAACTGGGTTCAATCCCAATCCCTTGGTAACCATTATGGTGAGAGTTGAGATTATCATGAATGCAGGAACGTCGCCCAACAGTGCCGAAAGGAGAAGCATGAGAAGGGCGAAGTAAAGAAGTAACTTGTCCGGTTCGCCTCTACTTTTCTTGATTATTTTGATTGTGATATAGTCAAACAAACCAGAGTCCTTCGCTATCTCCGAGATTATGGCCACAGAGATGATGATTAGGATTACACCCCAGTCGACAAGCGCCAAAGCATCATTCAAGTCAGCCATCAAACCAGTTGCTTTCAATGCGATTAGAGTCGATATTGCACCACCCAGAGCCGCTAATGTTCTATGCATTTTCTCAGTTGCAATCAATGCATATGTGACCAAGGTTATCGCTAGCAATATGAATAATGGAAAACCAGCCCCGCCGAGTAGAGCCACGAATGCAACGACAGCCACCATCAATATGATGAATATGTAAGGCTGGATTCGAAGCCAAGTGTCCCTAGTGAACTTACGTATCTTCCGCTCTATTCCCATCATCGCTACTCATCCTCTTGTAACTAATGATAGATGTATGAGCCAACCTACAGACTAAGTAGCGATGTTCCTAAAATCCTTTGCTATTCAATCCTATAGAAAACTGGATCGCGTGACCTTCTGCAATAATCGTATCCCAAGCAAGATCAAGTTTATGTGGGAACAGATTCATTACCTACGTCAATACAAGCAAGCCAGAATCTGAGGAGTAGAATAAGAATGAGAGAAGTTGTAATAGCAGATTATCTACGAACGCCCTTCTCTAGGTCTCGACCAAAAGAACCTGAGAAGGACAGATTCAACCAGTATCGCATGGATGAGTTGTGCGCACGACTAGTAAAGACACTGGTTGAGAGAACTGGCATAAACCAAGAGGAAATAGGGGACTGCATTACGGGCTGCGCCTTGGGAGTCGCAGAACAGTGGCTCTACGGCGGAAGAATAATACCAATATTGGCAGGAATGTCTGTTCACATACCGGCCACACAAGTCGACCGACAATGTGGTTCGTCTATGACCGCCGTGCACATAGGCACAATGGAGATCCAGACAGGCAACTCCGACATTGTGATCGCTGCCGGAATGGAACACATGACACATGTCCCGATGACTGACAACCCACATTTTCTGCCCAACCTGAACGTCTTGAAACAGGCTAAGTATGATATGCAGACGGCCTTTGTCATGGGCCAGACTGCTGAGAAGTTAGCAGTAGCAGACAGGAAATTCACTCGTGAGGAAATGGATCAGTTCTCTCTCCAATCCCATCAGAAAGCTACCAAAGCGCTTAATGAGGGGTACTTCAAGGATGAGCTAATGCCAATCGAAGTGAAGGAAAAGGACGGATCGACTGAGATTGTGGATCACGACCTCAGCATTAGACCAGACACAACGATTGAGCAACTTCGGCAACTCCCCCCAGCATTCAAGCCAAAAACCGGTTTGATAACAGCAGGTAACTCTTCTCCACTCAATGCCGGGGCCTCAGCTATAGTTCTGATGTCTCGAGAAAAGGCTGATGAATATGGAATAAAGCCGCTCGCAACCATAAAGTCAATGGGCTGGGCAGGCGTAGAACCATACATCATGGGCAAGGGAAATGTCCCTGCCAGCCAGAAAGCACTCAGACAGGCTGGACTTGAAGTGGATGACATTAGGTTCTGGGAGATTAATGAGGCCTTTGCAGTAGTGGTTCTATACGCGATGGACAAGCTAGGAATCGATCCGAAAAAAGTGAATGTGAAAGGTGGGGCTGTAGCCATAGGGCATCCACTTGGCGCAACAGGTGCGAGACTCGTGGGGACACTTTCTCGAATACTTAAACTGGAAAACGCCAAATACGGACTAGCGACGGCATGTGTAGGTGGCGGACAGGGAACAGCAACAATAATCGAGAGAGAGTAAAATCTCTCATCCAATGCATTCTTTGGCGCGTCTAATGTTCAGTCGACATCGTGAACTGAAGAACATAATGGCACTGATATCCCTTTCTTTCTGGTTCCATCTGCCATCCTCTATTCCCACGAGCGCCAGTTACCATCTGAGCAACGTAGACAGCATAACCAAGTACACGATTGATATCCCCAGACACATGAAGGTGACTGGTATGCTGACTAGAAAGAACTTCTTCCAACTTTGCTTTGCTCCTTCCTTTTCAAGGGCTACGAATCCCAGGATATTGGCTATGCCTCCTATAGGGGTGAGATTGGCACCGAAGCTCGCGCCAGTCATCATTGCCCATAGTACCGGAGTCGGAGTCGCTAGACCTGCTGATAACACTATGGGATTCACCGCGTAGAGTAGGGCAGTCGTGACAGATATGTTGTCCATAAACCCTGAGAGGATGCCAGAGAATAATGTCATTACAATCAGCAGAACTGGTAGACTCCCACCTGAAATTGCTCCGATCGCGTTGCCAGCTTCCTCTAGGACGCCAGCCTTGTCGATTCCACCAACCACAATGAATAGTCCCATTATGAAGAATATGAGACTCCAATCGACTTTGTGGAACGCCTCCCGAGGATCGATGCCGGACATATAGATGAAGGCAAATGCGCCCATCAGCCCTATGAGATAGAATGGCAAGCCTATGAAAGAAGAAGCGGCGAACAGCGCGAGCGTGCCGATTAGTATTACTGCAGAGTTTCTGAAGAATATTGGGTTTTTGATGAAGTCTTTCTCATTGAGTGACATTAGCCTCTTTCGAAGTAGTTCAGACTCGGCCTTATCTGCATCTACCTTTGAAATGTCTTTACGGTAGTACCACTTCAGGAAAAGGTATGTAGTACCCATCGTGATAAGTGAGATTGGAATACCTATTGCAAGGAAGCCCACGTATGAGAGGAAGTATTGTGTATTCATGTTAAAGTAACCAGAAACCAACAAATTAACGAAGCTGGCCACAATTGTGGAAACTCCGCTAGCATTAGCTATGATGATTTCAGTCATGATATATGGGACAGGGTTCATACGTGCCTCTTTTGTGATCATAACCGTAAGAACGGACATTATCATGAATGCCGGAACATTCCCCAACAATGCCGTGAGTAGGAACGTAAGAAGAGAAATATAGAGAAGTAGTTTCTCCGGTTTCCCCTTGCTTCTCTTGACTATTTTTATGATTATGTAGTGAAATATACCAGAGTCCTTTGCTATGTCTGAAATTATGGCCACAGTAATTATGATGAGGAGAGTCGACCAGCTAACAAGATCCAAAGCCTGATTCAAGTCAGTAATCAAACCAGTTACTCTGAAGGCAATCAAAGTTGTTATTGCCCCGCCAAGTGCAGCTAGTGTTCTGTGCATTTTCTCAGTGGCAATTAGTGCATATGTTACCAGGGTTATTGCAATGAATATAGCTGAGACAGTTTGGGCTGCAGCACCAAATAGCAGTACGACCGCAACGACAGACGCCATCAGAATGATGAAAATGTAGGGCTGTATCCTAATCCAAGTCCGCCTTACGAACTTGCGAGTCTTCTTTTCCAAACTGCGCATTAAAACCATCTTCCGTGAATCAAGCAATAGATTCCGGAATTGACCATCTATAGATTATTGATCATGTCTTCTACATACTTTAATGTTCAGTTGGTTGACCACATTATACTGACTAGATCAGCTAAGAGCAGATCATAGCGTGAATTGAGTTGGATACATTTGAGGGAGAATGTTACCGACTGGTAGACGAAGGCTGCAAAAGACCTATGAGGTACTTGACAGAAATCAAAGAAGCGGCCATACTCAACAGTAGGTGAAACCCTTTCTCAATATACGAGCAAGGAAGACTAGGAAGATTGAGTTCAGACAGTAGTCGAAGAAGGACCATCTGCGTTCGGTTGAATAACAATACGGTACATGGTCTGCCAAGAACTGCAAATGACGAATACCAGGAAACCCTTATTTCTCCTGCGCCCTTTCGCATCTCTGAATATCTTAAGTTCAGATCGAACTATTATCGAGCGAAGTAAATCTGCTTGGAACGAGCAACAATGTAAATAGAACATCATAGGAGTGATAGTGTGATGGTCTGCCATAAGTTGATTCTGAGAACTCTGATGAAGGAGATGAAAACTGAATGAGTCCAACAAAAAAAGGCGCTAGTGCGAAGCCCGACAAGACTCTAGACTTGATTGGGTTTTATTGTCCAATACCAGTGTACAGAACAAGAGAGGAAACTGACAGGATGAAGGTCGGGCAAGTTCTTGAGGTCTTGGCTGATGACCCGGCTGCAGAAGAGGATATAACAAGGTGGGCAAAAAGAACAGGCCAAGAGATACTATCATTTGAAAAAGGAAGCGATGGCAGGCTTAGATTCATAATCCGAAAAAAGAAATGAGGTGAAAGGTGTGTCGAAGAGAAAGACTCTTGCAAAGAAGGTAAGCAAGAAACAGAAGTTACTCTACGTTCAGACGAGTGGACCAGATACTCCGGAGAGGCTTTACTCGCCATTTATACTTGCTCAGACGGCCAAGACTATGGGTTTGGATGCAACAGTATACTTCCTAGGCAAAGGAGTTTTGGTCGTAAAGAAAGGCGAAGCTGAGAAAGTCAAGGTCGGCAGCTTCCCTACTCTGAAGCAGGTTATGGACGACGCCACAAAAGCTGGAGTTAAACTAATGATATG
>JAHPYV010000112.1 GCA_019058495.1 Promethearchaeati archaeon | reverse complement strand
CATTCATGGATCCCATTTCACGTAGGATGTCAGCTAGAGCCTTCAATGCCTTGACAACAACCATGTGGCAGGAATGCTTTCCGAAGCAACTCACAACTTTGTCGTAGGGCCATCCTTTCACCGTCTCTCTGACTCTGTCGTCGAATCTTTGGTACTTGACAATCCAGTCGATCCCTCTTTGAACTCTGGGATCACTGAGGTAACCGAATCTGATCAAACTCCAAATCATATTACCCGTCAAACATGGGATAACACCCGCATGTCTACCTCCACCACTCTTCGCGCTAGGCCACGGAGAGAAGCCACTACTTTCGCGATCTTGAGACTTTTCGAGGATGAATTCGCACGTTTTCCTTATTCGCTCATCTTTTCCGTCCGCTCCGAGTTCCGCCAAGATAAGGAGTTGCCAAACAGTTCCTTTGTACTTGGCGGTGTAGAAAGTCGTGGGAACTCCCCAATGATCTCCATTCTTCTGTTGAGCGAGTATCTTGGGAGCTAGCCCTGACTCCATGATTTCTTTTCTTGCCTTGTTAACCTCAGGATCGTTCTCCTGTTTCTCGAGGATGTCAGTCAAAGTGAAATACCGTACTGAAGGGTTATCATTTTCCAACAGCCAGCCAGTGGCATCTGCCCGCAGTAATGATCTCCAATTACTCATCGTTCCACGCCCATATCATGGTTCTAAGCTACGAGCTCGATTCAACGTTGATCTTCCCTTTTCAATATGAGAGCATCCTGTCATAGTTATAGACCTTGTGCTTCTTGATTGCTCTGTAAGCAAGAAAAAAAAGAACCCAAAATGACTCGCCCGCGAATCGACAGCCGCATGAAAAGAAACAGTTAAGCCAAGTAGTAATCAAGAAGATAAGTGGGAGAACTTCCATGGGCAAACGAACCAAGACAAGCAGGTTTGGCGTTTCTAAGAGGGAGGGGCATGACTCAACTACCTTTTACAGCGGGAAGTTATACCAAGGCTTCAAGATCGATGAAGATCAACCTGAAGTCGAGAACACTATCCCGCAAGAAGTTTTGGACAAAGTTCTGTGCCAAGATTCCAGAAGAATGGCCATCATCCCCGATTCCAGCGTTCATCTAATGATCACTTCACCACCGTACAACGTAGGTAAAGAGTATGATGAAGACCTTGACTTAGATCATTACCTCGCGTTACTGCAGGAAGTTTTCGCCGAAACACATAGAGTCCTAGTTAACGGCGGAAGGGCTTGCATCAATATCGCGAATGTGGGAAGGAAGCCCTATGTCCCTTATCACAAGTTCATGATAGACCTGATGAGTCAAGTCGGTTTTCTAATGAGAGGAGAGATAATATGGAATAAGGGAGCAGGCGCAGGTGTCTCGACCGCATGGGGAAGCTGGTGCTCACCTACAAACCCAACGCTGAGAGATACCCACGAGTACATACTAGTGTTTTCAAAAGGGAAGTTCGGAAGACAGGCCAAGGGGAGAGAGACAACAATATCAAAGGAAGAATTCCTTGAATATACGAAGAGCATCTGGGAATTTCAACCGGAGTCTGCAGAAAAAGTAGGCCATCCAGCACCGTTTCCAGTCGAGTTACCCTACAGGTGCATACAACTCTACACCTTCAAAGAGGAAGCAGTCTTAGATCCATTCTGTGGCGTAGGAGCAACATGTATTGCGGCGATCAAAGCCGGCAGACACTTCATAGGTATCGATATCAACCAAGAGTACGTCGAAAAGGCAACACAAAGAATGCGACTGCTAGGATTGAAGAAGTGACTAAACAGTTAACCTCAAGCCAATTTCATCTCCGCGAGGCAAGCAAAGGGAGCACCAAAAAAGGTTGCATGCAAGCGCAATAGAAGAGGCATAGAAGCTCCTAACGGAGCCTATGCTGCTCATCCTACATTCTGCGCCTGCGCAACACGACTAGTGCGGCAGCAACAACTATTACGACTGCGATACCTCCAACAACTATTATGACAAACACTGGAAGCCCTGGTGGCGGATGTGGTGGTGCGGCGATCACTGTGACTGTCACAGAAGAAGTGGCGTGGCGACCTATCGTATCGTTGACGGTACAGGCGTAGGCATAAGCACCTATTGCTAATCCATCTACATTGTATGATATACTGCCTCCGTTCCAATTCGCTGACGTAACCTTTGTTCCATTTTTCGTTATCGTGTAGTTACAGGGCACATTGCTTGAAGGATGCCAAGTTATGCTTTGACCAGTTGAACCAACGGTGTAGCTTATGGCGGAAGGCTGATCTATTGTCGGAGCTGGTGACCATAGGCTCGTGGATGTCATGTTCCATCTGATGAAGTTACTCGGTCCCCCTAGACCTGTCAGGTTAGCTTTTGTTGTGATCCCGGTCGCTTGATCCCAGTAGAAATAGATACCTCCCTGCGTGAAATAGTTGCAGGCCCTAGATTCGCCAAAAATGGTTACACTGGCCGTACCGTTGATCCACACGGGAGTGGCAGGCGACAATGGGTCGTCCATGCCCAAGTTGGCCGCAATCAGGTACCAAGCAAAGAAGGGACCCATACTCCCAGCTCCACTACTGACATTACCCCAAAATGTTAATGACTCGATGGTCCCGTTTGCAAAGAATTGTTTGACAGTCAATGTCACATTGCCTCGATCTACGCTTCTGACTGTGATGTTTGCGTTTCTCACTCCAGTGTCAATGCCGCCAGCCTCCTGACGCACTGAGTAGTACCCCCAGTCTCCCACCTTCACGCCAACCTTAGTGTAGTCCGGAGCTGACCATAGGGATGTAGAAGTCAAGTTCCAACTATAGTGCGTGTTGGAAATCAAAACGTTTAGTCTGACCACGATTCCAGTGACTTGATCCCAATAAATATCGACACTTGCGCCAGGAAAGGTTACGTTAGTGTGGTCGAGAACTCTTGCTAGGCCACCGGCGACCATGGTGGAGGTATCGTTTATCCATGCAAAACTGTTAAGCCATAGTGGGTCGTTCTTAGTCAAGTTCGCTGCAATTAAGAACCAAGGGAATGGAAATGTGCTTCCAATCCCACTACTGACGTTGCCCCAAGGGATTATTGTATTGTGCTTTGTACTGTTATACGTAACAAAGCTGGTTGTGACGTTGCCGCGATCTATTTTCGTGATGGTGAGGTTTGCTTTGGTGAATCCTGCGTATCCTGTTGTGTTTTGGTAGTATGAGTAGTGCGCCGTGTCTCCCATTTTGACACCGACTTTGTAGCTAGGTGGCGACCACAACGACGTAGAGTTCAATCTCCATGCAAAGTAATAATGACCTATTCCAAACGGTCCGAATGCGTTGAATGCGTCGTTTATTCCGGTCGCTTGGTCGAAGTAGCCGACTTGGTTGTTACCGCTGACGGTTATGTTGATGTATGCGTAGACTCGGGCCATGCCACCGGAGACCATCATGCCGGTGCTGTTAATCTTGTAAGGCGCCCCAGAGTATACTGGGTCGTTCTCAGCCAAGTTGGGTACCAGCAAGAACCAGCCGAGCACTGGCGCTGTTGTGTTATATTGTCCACTGGTAATGTTACCCTCAAGGCCGATTGTAGCTGATGTCGTTCCGTTGGAATAGTAATACACGAATCTGGCGCTGACGTTGGATCGATCTATGTTCGTAATAGTCATGTTTACGTTGGTTGTTCCTGCCGGGAACACTGCAGTGAAATTCGAGTCAAAATTGTAGTATGCCCAGTCTCCGACTTTAACACCTACTTTCGTGTAGTCTACGGCTTTGGATGGAGTCACTGTGAACGATGAGACCAGCAATGAGGAGAAAAGTAGCATTGAGAGCATCGCTAAAGCAGATATTGAACTTCTCTTCATTTCAGATTTTCACCCTCTAACCGTATTCCTCTCTGTAAATTGGGGAGGGAAAGGCGCATTCCTCGCCCAGCCCGCCCCCCCTTGGTGAGCGCTAGGGCGACATATGCAGTATATAATGCTTGCGCAAGGTACTTTTCCGCCCGAAATTTGCACCCCTGTGTTGCGAAATTCTGCTCAGCGTCTTTTTGTATTCGCAACTATTCTGTTGGTCTCTCCGAGAAATTCGGCAGGCTGTGCAGGTTCTGGAAACTAAACAGAGATTGGCTATGTGCGTCAAGGTGAGAAGTCTTGGCGCACCGTGGAGGCTCGACTACAGATTCCGAGCAAATAGAGACCTGAAGAGAGTCATTCGGTCTATTCATGTAAGACGATGTTAATAGTTAGATGTGAGAATCATTGGGTTTCTGCTATCTGCCGAGGAGGTTCTCTTCGTCAACCTGGTTGTGGCAGACTGGGCAGTAGTCTTTCACGTGAAGCCATTCCAGCATATGTGCTCTGTGAGCAACGTTTCCGCAGTATGGGCACCGCACGATGGGATCGCTTTCCGCTATCTGCAACTCACAGACCATACATCTGCCAGCTGGCGTTAAAGTTGAGCGTTCGCGGTCTGGGATTCCTTTGCCTAATGAACCTGTAACTAAATGTGTTCCGCAATATGGGCAGTAGTAAGCATCGGAGCTTCTAACAGCAGACCTGCAGTTTGGGCATATCACTACGTTGGAGACCGCAGCAGCACTCCCATGCACGCCGGCTCCGATTGTCTCAACTTGGGCGGGAACTCGATCCGACCGACCTCTCCTTCTAATGACTCCGAATGCAACGAGCACTAAACTGAAGCCCATAATCGTGATTAAAATTGGAGCAGATAGAAGCTGAATAAGCCCACCATGGGGAGGTTGACTGAAAGTGTATCCAGCGAGCTCAAGCTCATTCATGGCCATAGCCTCTGCATTCTGGGCTGATGCGTTACGCAAGGATATTGCATAGTTGAAGCCAGGCATATTTCTCGTAATCCCTGTTGTGAGACCAGGTACACCATACCCGTTAAGGAAAGTCGCGATTATTGCCTCTTTTGGCACAAGGTATTCGAATGCGTATCTAACGTGTCTGGCGGCTTCAGCAGCTCTAGTAGGATCTGCCTGACCTAGTGGCGTGTTGACGCCGGTGCCAAAGATTGGGTGCCTCATGTTGAAACCCATTTCAGCTATCTCGTTGCCTGGATATGAGACGTAGTTGCTCGAAGCTGGATTCAAAGTAGGTAGATATGGTCCAAAGTGATAATGTGAGTCTAGAACTTGAACTGTGTCGTTATTCAACAGCGAAATAGCGGAGTAGACATCTGCAACATGCTTCACATAATAGTCCGTTATGCCATAAGCTCCTCTGGACTCTAGCGCAGCTCTATTGAAGTAGCCGTTGAACTTGCTGAGATGCGCCGTCTCCGTTGTTTGATTGTACGAGACCCATCTATATGGACCTGCTCCGATTGGACCTGAGGCAACGCATTTTGTCCCATTCTTTGCGTAATAACTATAGCTGGTGCTGTCTCCTGTGACAAATGATGTCAAGACGAACCTAGGTGTGTTCACCGCGTCGGGATGCCACGCACTGAAATCGGGTATACCACTGCTTGAGTTCACCAAGATTGATGAAGGAAGGATCGCTCCGCCACCGATATCTTGCTCGAAAAACGCCCACGGTTGGGGAAGGTCGAAATGAACTTCATACCTGTTGTATGCCTCGCCTGCGCCTGGTGTTCCTGATTCACCTGCCCAATACACGTTTCTTTCTGATCCCAATATTCCCGTGACGTACGACAGCCAAGTTGATTGCCAGCTTGGTGTCATGATATACCTGTATGTATATACTACATCTCTTGCGTCGAGTTCCTCGCCATTTTGGAACCTTATTCCTGGTCGTATCCAGAATGTCCAGTTTCTACCATCAGGTGACATCGTGTAATTACCGTAAGCCATGTATGGATCCATCTTTGTCGAGTTCTGACTTCTAATGAGAAGACCGCCAGAACCGAGCTCGCCATAGACTGGAGCATAGCCTGTTATGTCACTGTAGTAGTTTGAATGGTAAGGTGATAGACCCCCATAAGGACAGTATCCAGCTTGCGCTACCGTAACGCTAGTCTGAGGGGACGAGATGAAGTTCCATTGCTCAACTCCGGGCCACTTAGGGTAATAATTCGTCGCGAACGGTGTCGAATTCAGATTAGATCTGAATGGCACTATTCCATCTTCATAGAATATCGCGATCGAAGGCAGCTCGTCGTAAGCAATTTGTTGCCACCATCTAACGCATTGCAAGCGGAGCGCAGGATCCATTACTCTTGTAATGTTGTCCAAAAGCATGTCAGACGTGGCATTATTCCATAGATAGTAATTCAGCCCAGCTGGAGGAAACTGGCTGCTATGGAACAAAGTATATGGATTTGGTTCTGGTCCACAGATCCAGTTCGTAATGAGAATATCGAATCCTCCCTGCTCATAGGCCTTCCCTAATACGTAAGGTGAGGGATTTAATGCCCTAGCATTGACGATTCCCCAATCAGCACTGACCGTCTGCACTTGGATCCCTAGATCCGCTACGCTATTAGCTATCATAGCAGCCCATGCCGCCCTAAGATTTCCTGGCGAGACGAGGAGGGTGATGCTGAATGTCGGGTTTATTTGGTAAGATGTTGTTCCTTGCGCGGCAACTGTTGCTGCGAGCGCTGGTAATGCGAGCGAGAATACTATCATGGCTATCGTCAGTCTTTCAGAGAAGGGAGGCATATAACCTCTGTTGCGACCTAACTGTGATCCCCCCTGCCTGTCCGAATCTTCAGATTCATATTTAGGGGGCCATCAGTGATATAAGTTTTGTGAACATAATGCTTTTCTCATAGCATACTATCAATAAAGTCCGTCTTACTCACACAATAGACATTGCCATTTTTGAGAGTGCTGACACGTTCCACTGAACATCTATCTTAAGTTTCAGCCAAGGCTATTGTTACGTCGGCAGCGGGGTCAGCAAGAATGAGTGAATCCTTTTTGGCGAAAAGACTGAAGGAATCACTTGTAAGCAGCGTCGAAAACGCAAGTGAATCAGAAGCTCTCGACGCAGCAAGAAAATGCTTAGACAAGAAAGTGCCTGCTGAAGCGCTGGTCAGGAATATTTCTGAAGCCTTCAATGTGATAGGAGGTAAGTACGAGAAGGGAGTATACTATCTTCCAGAGTTGATGTTCGCTGGTATGGCGGCACAGAAGGTATTGGAGGTGCTGAGCCCGATCCTCGGACACGGCGAGTCAACCAAGGTTCATGGCAAGATAGTGATAGGAACAGTGAGGGGAGACATACATGATCTCGGCAAGAACATCGTCAGTCTAATGCTGAGACCGTCTGGCTTCAAAGTCACGGATCTAGGCACAGATGTCGCGCCTGAAAAATTCGCTGAGGCTATCCGCTCTGAGAAAGCTGACATACTATGCATGTCAGCTCTTCTTTCAACCACGAGGGAGGAGATGCGAGTCGTCATTCAAGAGTTGAAGAAGCGTGGACTTAGAGACAAGGTGAAGGTCATAGTGGGGGGAGGAGCTGTCGACGAAGCTTTTGCTGGGGAAGTCGGAGCAGACGCTTATGGAAAGGATGCCATAGAAGCGATCAAGCTTTGTGAAAGCCTCGCTGGGAGCTGATAATTTGGAACATTTAGAGAGAGTTCTCAAAGCAGTAAACAAGAAGGAGCCGGACAGAGTCCCAATAGACTTGGGAGGAGTAATAAGCGGTATAACAAAAGTAGCTTACGATAACTTGCTGAAGCATTTGAGGTTTGCTCGTATCGAGTCGAAGATCTGGGATGCAATGCAAGGGCTAGTAGACATAGACGAGAGAGTTTTGGATCGCTTCGGTGTCGACATCAGGCACATAAGGCCGAACCTGCCGAAAGAGGAGGAAGTGAAGAGAGGGGAAGGGTGGATCGTAAATGAGTTTGGTCTTACGCTAAGAAAGCAGTACCACGGCTACTACTATGAATTTGTTGAAGAAAAGGCACCGCTGTACAATGCGAGAACCATCGATGATATTGAAAGATACAAAGATCCTCAGCCCAACGAGGGAAGATTCAGGGGTCTGAGCAAGAAAGCGAAACAGATTCAAGAGAAGGGTTTCGCCGTAACAGTTGACACTTTCCTTGGAGGAGTGCTAGAGTTAGCAGTCTGGCTCAGAGGTTTCAACAAGTTCTACTACGACATTGTCGGAAACCCAGAATTCACGAACGCGTTATTAGATAAGACGTTGGAAATCAACAAACGCTTCTGGCAAGCGTATATGGATGAGGTTGGAGAGCACGCAACGATAGTATTGCTTGCAGACGATTACGGGCATCAGAACGGACTTCTCATGTCGCCAGCGCTTTGGAGAAAAATCATAAAGCCAAGGCTAAAGGAATTTATCGCGGATGTCCACATGCACGCAAAATCTGCCAAGATCCAGTTCCACAGTTGCGGGTCGGTGGAGCCCCTAATTGAAGACTTCGTTGAAGTGGGCATAGACATTCTCAACCCAATTCAACCCAAAGCAAAGGACATGGACTCCAGTCACCTCATCCAGAAATATGATAAGAAGATCTGCTATCACGGTGGGATAGATGTTCAACACGTTTTACCAAATGGAACGACTAAAGACGTAGAAGAAGAAATAAGGAAAAGAATGCGTGACTTAGCTCCAGGCGGCGGCTATATCTTCGCTGCAGCCCACAACATACAACCTGACGTACCCCCCCGCAACATTGAGGTCATGTTCAGAGAAGCAGAGAAGAGTGGAAGATATCCGATTAGAGCATGAATCATCGTCGCAGGGGTTTTGAATTATGGCTCATGACCAGATCTTCCTCGTGAAGATCCATTCTGCACATTGGGCAGCAGCCCTTGACATGTAACCATTCCAACAAGTGAGCCTTGTGAGCAGGACTCCCGCAGAGCGCACACCTGAGACACTCTTCTTCACTTGTTATGGGCAAGTTGCAGATCATGC
>JAHPYV010000111.1 GCA_019058495.1 Promethearchaeati archaeon | reverse complement strand
CATACAGGACTGGTCTGGTGAGGTTCGGAAGAGGATACCATTCAAAATCCCTGAGATGTTGCTTGGGAACAAGGCAGACCTTGAGCAAAAACGCAAAACCAAACCCGAAGAAGCAAAAGAAATTGCTACCAATTTAGGGATAAACCGCTATTATGAGACCTCTGCAAAGACAACTGAGAACGTTGACCGCGCATTTATGGAGATATTGGCCCACTGCCTAGTTGGAGCACCTAAAGATACTAGGTTGGCAGGTGACGTGGAAGAAGTCATGGACAATATACGTCCAGCTGATGAAGAACTTGTAACAGAAATAAAGAGATTGGACGACATAGGTAGAAAGAGTACCGGCCGAGGTAACAAAGAATAGGATACGGTACGATCCGTGAGACCTAAGAGAAGCCCCTGCGGGACTAGAGCAAAGGTGCATTTGTACTTCCTGATTCTAATTTTCAAAAAGGTAGATTGGCTCTTCATATCTGCGCCCGTCCATAACTTGCCCCCCTGCTAACCTGACGAGTTTTCGATCGGAGAACAAGGTTTGTAGCTTCCCGTTTGCTTCGTCTAGTCCAAATCTTTTGCCATCAAGAAGCTCAATTGGGACATTCATTCCAAGCATCCGGAAAGGAAAAACATGTCTCGTGGCTTTTGGAGCGAAAACCTCCCCCTTAAGGGCGAACCGAAGTACCTCATCCTTAGTGAGCGTTGGCACCACGAGGCAAGTGGCATGTTTATCGTTTAATATGATTGTCTTCGCGTCGAATTCAGTTTGGTAAGATATCTTAAGGTTCGCGAGACGAAGCATCTCTTCTATTGAGTATATTGAGTTGTATATTTCTCTGCAATTCAATTTCTTACCAGTTGAAATGAGCCATGCGGAGTTCGAAGAGCGAAGCGCACAGATTCCTTTTCCCTCGTTTACCATTCTATCAGTATTATCGGCGTCTAGTTCAGTCAGCTTCAGATTAATGAATGATGAGCGGGTTAACTTCGCTATGTCCGACATAGACTTGTCGCCCGTTATTACGCGATACCATGCACCCAACTGAACTGTTGAAAGCTTGTATTCGATCAAACAACATGGGATGTATGAGTAGCCAAGTTCCCTCAACGCTACAACTCTGTGCATGCCATCGAGTACTACCAATGTCTCGTCATCAACCATAACAGGATCCTTTACAACCATTTCACTAAAGATTGACTCTTCGAGTTTCTTAAGGAATTCAGGTATGACCTGCTCGTGAAGCTTTAGACTCCAAACATCCTCGAGAGCAACCTTCAGAATCCCGTCATTGATCGGAAACATCTTCGCTTTTGGAAACCCCAAGACAGACCAACACCCGACGTAGTCTGAAACTGCAGAGGCCAAAGAAACTCGCTGGACGAAGGATTTCGGTATTACTAAATTAATAAGATATGCGCTTCTGACCTGCCAGTCTTTCAAGCGTAATAACTATATCAGGACGAGACAGAGAGATGATACTTTTGACCTTGAATAAAAGTATTTCCATCGCTTGATTGCAGTACAATCCGGTTCCCCTCCTACACCTCTTTTTTCGGGCACCGAAACCCTAAAGGAGCAGATTCTCAACTTTGTTGGTGAGGTTCATTAGAAATCAGAGGAGGGTGAAGGATAAAAAATGAATAAACAAAGGAGAATGAAGGCATACAGCAGATGCTTTCCAGCTTCACTTACACCAAGAAAATTACTAGCTCTTGTTTTGATCGGTCTGGTTACAGTATCACTGATCGTCGCTCTTTCCCCTTCGGCCCCACCCACGAACATTCAAGATTATGGTGGCTACCTGAAGCCCTGGGCTAATGTCAGGAACTATTCCTACAATGATTCTCCTAGTACCATCAATGGGTTGTCAATCGCCACGCCTTTCTATGTCGTTGGGCTGAGGTCTGGGTTCATATTCAGTTATGCTCTAAATGGCCATAATCTACTGGCTTCCCCGTTTGGGTTGTCAATGAATGAAGTTGCTGGACCATATTACTACTTCTTGCAGTCCAACGGCAACGCGCACTACTTGGTTAGCAAAGGAGACAGCGCCGTGAGGGTCATGTGCACTCAATCGAACTGTGGGGCTGGTGTCTATGATTACACGCCTGTCTGGTACAACAACACATTCATCTTTAGAAATGATACTTCCATCATCGAAGTCTACACGACGAGGATCATCAACCTAACGGTATCGAGCTATGCGCACCAGATCTGCTTCGTCTTCAACTCAGGCGCATATTTTCCAACTGCCTACTTCGACGCGAACCGAGTTGTAAACGCCTCATTGGGCATCAATATCTTGGATTCAATGAATTCAAGTTACGCTGGCTACATTATTGGCAACATTACATTCACAATCAAGTTACTCGATCACGACGCAAGTGCAGGGTTCTACGATTCAAGCATAGGTTTCACTAATAGTTACAATGAAATCCAGATAACTTGGTTCAGGTCAGGCGACAGCGGGCCCCACGTCGGGGGCGGATACTACGTTGAGTACGCGCACTACCTGATGCAGTTCACTGAGGCGTAGGGAACATGAAGAGTAAATCTCTCTTATGCGTGTTCGTTCTCTTCATCGGGCTGATGCTGTGCTCAGCATTCTATGCTCCACAAGCTGCTCCTACGACTCCGCAAGGTAACTCAAGCGTTCAGCCGCAAACGCTTCTTGACCCGCCTACACGCCCACGAATCTGAACTACTCATGGATAAGTGCATGGAACGGTTACGCGAATCATCCTATTCCCGATGCAAGTATCACATACAGAAACGTCGTCATGAACCCGAGCGCTGAAACCAACAGCTACGCCGACTGGGCTCCAGGAGATGCGAAATATACAATTGACACCAGCCCGTGGTATGGAACTTATGAGTTCTACTTCTCAGGGTTGAGTGTCCAAAGGGACTGCACTCAAGACGTAAGCCTGACAGCGTCCAGCACAACGATTTTCATGGGCGCAATAAAGGCGGAGCTGGTAGACGCGCACGCCGCCGACTCATTCATAGTCTCTGCAACAAGTGGCGGTGCAACCAAGTACCTTGTGTATGAGGTCCGCACTGCAGTATCGGCTGACGCTGATCCATATTATTACTTTCTAATCGGGTCGACTACTAACAGATGGTACTATATACAGCGCAACATCACAGCAGACTGCTTATACAAAGGTCTTACTGCGCCGACTACAGTAACCAGAGTCAGCATGCAGCACGGTCCTACAGATGGAGTGGGTCTTGTCTATAAGGGTTACTGGGATTCTGTCTACCTCGGCAACGATGTCGTGATGACTGCTGGAAGTAGCGCTGTGTCTAACGGCGACTTTGAGTATCCTGTACTTAGTTCAGGTGCGCCGTATGGATGGTATAGAGCTTGGACTGCTGGAGCATACTGTACAGCAACGCCGTTAGTGAAGAAAAGTATTTCTAGATTGGAAGACCATCAATCATGAATGATTTCATTTTTCGCGCCTACATCGGCTTTAGCACGATTGCGAGTATCTCAACTTGAATTGTGAACCCCATCGAAGTTTCAGTAATGCTTATAGGAAATCGGCAGTCTTCATTATTTGAAATGGGAGATGTCTTCAGATGACTAAACCGCATGGGGAAGCTTGTGCGAAAACACATCAGGTGCCGTCATTGCCTGTCAAAGGACGTAACCTTATTGATCTTGAATCTTTCAAGCTGCAGGCAAAGGATTCCATTGAGCTTCTCATGTCAGTCGATTCGGATATGAACCCGTTCAGAGACAAGCCCGTATTGAACGAGATTATGGCTGATATTCGCAGGGCCTCGTCACTCGAAGAGTTGCGGAAGACCATAAATGAGTGCTTGGATGCTGTGAAGAACGTAGTCGCCACCTATATGGAACTGAATCGCGTAATTGAAGAGATGCAAGGAGAACTTGTGTGGAGGAAACACTGAGTGACGAAGCAATTGCCAAGATTTTTGTGAAAGATCCAAGTAGAAAAAGGGAAGTGTTTTACAGAAAAAAGGGGATAATATGGGCGACTATCCCCGTATCCATGTAGCGTCTCTATGCGATTGTGGCAGATACTAATTCTACGATGTCTTTTACTTGGAGCCTTGTTCTCTTTGCTTTTGCAGCGTCCACTAGGTTTCCTTTGCAGAACGGACATGCCGAGGATATAAAGTTGGCTTTTGTTGCTTCAGCTTCAGTCAGTCTATCAGTGCCAACGCTCACTGCTAAGTCTGGGAAGGCTGATTTGACTCCTCCTCCTGCACCGCAACACCATGCGTTCTCCCGTATTCTTTTCATTTCTACGAGTTGCAGGCCAGGAATTGCCCTCAAGACCTCTCTGGGCGCGTCATAGACTCCAGCTTGTCTTCCCAAGTGACATGGGTCGTGGTAGGTGACTTTGCCCTCAACTGCGCCCTCTTGTAACTCAAGTTTGCCATCTTTTATTAGATCACGTATAAATTCAGTTGCGTGGACAACATTGAATGGCAGTTTTCCAACAATATCTGGGTAGTCAACCTTCAATGTTCTGTAGCATCCCGCGCAGTGAACTAAGACGTCTTTCGCTCCTGCTGCTTTCAGCGCTTCAACGTTGTGTCTAGCGAGTTTCTCAGCTAGTGCCTTGTTGCCCGTCCTGATCGCGACTGAGCCACAACAATATTCATCTGGATTCATTACGGCGGTCTTCAAACCAGCTGCATCAAGAATGCCGACAAGCGAAGTCAGTATCTCTGGTTGCCTGTAAGGTTCTGTACAACCTGCAAATAGAACCAATTTGCCTTTTGCGGATAGCGACGTGCCATCAGGTATCCACTTGCCCCTTTCTTCATGTTTCTCGAAGTAGGCATTATGCTCTTTCTCAATCGATCCCATGATCTCTTTGTGTCTAGGCATCGGGCCTAAACCTGATTCAACCAAGTCCGCTCTGAGAGCCTCGAATACTTTTGTGTGGTCGATCCAGCGGCTGATTGGAAGTTCTACGCATGCATTTCCTGATTTGTGGCAAGCTTCTTTGCAGCTTCCACAGAGGGTGCATTCATACATAGCTTTGGCTAATCCGTCACTCATCTTTAAAGTCCCTCTGAGCAAACCGTCAGCCATTCTGAGCTTCCCTCTTGCTACATAGGGTTCGAATCCGCCAAGGTAATCCTTAACGGGGCACACGTCATATCTCCCCACATAAGGTTTGACCATTTGCCTGCAGTCTCCAATTCGTGAACAAGATACAACCATCTGCTGCAGTTTTCTCAGGTTCGTGAGTGGGAATTTAGTAGCTTGTTTTGACATCTTCTATATCCTCCATTGTGATTCTCATAAGTAGAATTTCCCTGGGCTTAGAATTCTGTTGGGATCCAAGGTGCGTTTTATTGAACGCAGCAAGTCGTAGTACGGTCCTGGGTATGCACCAGCAGCCACAACTGCTCTGCTTACTGCTTCGCCCATCATGTATGGTACCATTCCCTCTTTGGCTAGCATCTTGATCTGATCTATCCAGAGTTCGTAGTTCAGTTCTCTTTTGTCTTCATCTGGCCAGCCAACAAGTCCACAATCCATTTCAACTGTGGTGTGGCCGCATAGTAGCGCCATTGCTAATCCTTGCACAGCTGGTCCAGCCTTTGTCAGCTTGTCCATGTTCTTTGTCTCCCATTCTGTTAGCTTCTTGTTTACCTCCGGGAATCTGTGTATTGGGAGATGGTGTTCAGTGGACATTGGCATGCTTCCAGGTCCAATACAGCCCCATAGTGCGTGGAAGTTTTGCCAGTGGCCATTCTCTTCATAGTGCCATTTCGCCCAGTTGCCTTTCTCCATGGTGTCTCCAAGTGCTTCTCCTCCATTTTCTGTCACTATCTTGTCTGCGATCTTCTGCTTTGAATCCAGCTCTTCTTGAGTTTCACCTTCCATGGTGTAGAAGAATATTGCTTTGTTCAATCCCTTCCAGGCTTTGGCAATGGGGAAGTTAACAGCAGGCACTAAGACCCCTGTTAAGCCTTGAACTGAGAGTGGCGTCCAATATTGAGAGTCGTATATGCCTAAGTCGCCTTTTTTCCTCCACGCTATCCATATCTTAGCGGCTTTCACATCTGACGGCTCCTTTAATGTGAAGGTTTTGGCAGCATGGAACGGTGGCTTTGGAAATATCTCCAAGGTCGCCTCCGTCTTCACTCCTAGTAATCCTTGATCTCCTAGGAACATTGCGCAGAGGTCTGGTCCAAGACCATATCTGCAGAATGGCTCCTTAACGTATATGCTTGAGTTTGAGCCTGTTTGAACTATGTCGCCTTGAGGTAGAACAACTTGAAGCGCCACGACGTGTTGTGTGCATGATCCATACTTTGCGCCTCCTCCTCCTCCGACACTGTGGTGAGAAAGCCCGCCTCCAATCGTTGCTGATAGGCCACTTCCTGGGCCAAGGTTTCCCGTATAGTATCCTTTCTCGAATAGAACTCCATTAAGTTGAGCCCACGTTATTCCAGCCTGGGCTGTGACTGTCAGAGTCTGCTCATCAATGTTGATTATCTTGTTCATCCGTGTTAAATCTATTACTATTCCGCCCGCCTCTATAGGTTTTGAACCTCCGCTTAGATCACATGCTCCTCCTCGTGGAATCACTGGTGCCTTGTGCCTGTTGGCGATATGAAGGATTTGGGAAACCTCGTCAGCTGATCCAGGACGGACAACGACATCAGGCCAGCGCTCAGGCAAAGCAGCATCAATGCTTTTGCCATAAGTCTGGCGAACAAAGTCATCCTCGGAAACGTATTTCGACCCAACAATATCTTCTATGGCTTTATACAGGGTTGTCACGTCAACTTGTCCTCCTTATATTACCAGATTGGAATCTTCCGTCAGAAACTGGTGGTTAGTATTTTTTGTGTCGATGTTGAATATATCGTTTTGCTTGTTCTAGCATCGAAGAGATTTTCATTGGCGCCTTCTATAACCGATTTTTGAAAAAGTTGAAACGCAGTACGATCGCGCTTCTTGCCAGCACACCGTTGTCCGGTCTTCATGACTCCCTCGGAGTTGATGTGCTCAATTGAATAAAAAGAGGCGAACTAGTATCTACTTGGATCTCTTGGCCATGCGGTTTGCAATCAATGCAGCTACAGTCCCTGCAGCGACTCCGGCATCGATATTGACAACAGCTATTCCAAGGGCACAGGATTGGAGCATGGCTGTCAGGGCACTCATACCTTTTTCCCCTAAACCGTAACCACTCGATGTAGGGACGGCGATGATAGGGATATCGACCAAGCCAGCGACCACAGATGGCAAAGCGCCTTCTCTTCCAGCCACGGCCACGACTACATTAACATCCTTCTCTATCATTTCTCTTAACGCAGGGAAAAGCCTATGAATTCCGGCTACTCCTACATCATAAGCTGTGATAATTTCACAACCCATTTCTTGAGCCACAATCTTGGCTTCTTCTGCAACTGATATATCAGATGTCCCTGCTGCTAGAATTCCCACTTTTCCTCCTGCTTCATTCACGCGGTGGTTGGATCCGCGTACCACGACAATCCTTGCCTTCTCGTAAATATCGATTGTTGCAGATGATTCATGCTTAAACTCTTTTTGCAGAGCGACAATATGATCCCTGCCTACTCTACTGACCATTGCTCTACCACAACTTTCCAGGAGTTTCGAAGAGATCTCAACAACCTCTTCAGGAGTTTTTCCCTCTGCCAACACTATTTCTGGGACGCTTCTTCTGCACTCTCTTCCCACGTCCACCTTCGCCAGGCTGCCTACTTCTTCGACGGAGAATAGCTTCAGTTGTTTCTCAGCCTCATCAACAGAGATCTTCCCATCAGCAAGTCTTTCCAAGATGTCCCTCGACATTGGGGTTCACTCCAACTGTGCCTCTCATTTATCGAGCGTATGACTTTTATAAAAACACCTAACTCTATGTTTAATATCGTATTATTAAATTGATGTCTGCCTATTAAAGGATGGGATTCAGTGTGAAGACTACGGCACGCCACATAATGGTCATAGATTGCCAATTATCGGGAGCCTCAGGCGACATGATTCTCGGTGCCCTGCTCGGAGCTGGAGCCAATGAGTCGAAGGTCATCAATGCAATCCAATCGGTCAGAAATCACGTTGAATGGTGCAAGCAGATTAGCGTCTATGTCAGAGACGTTAAGAAAGGTGAGTTCACAGCCAAGAAAGTTGACATACAGATTGATGAGACCAATCCTAAACAAGGAAGAGGCAGGTCATCCTCTCAAGTCAAGACAGCAGTAGGAAGCACCATTGATGAATTGAAGCTATCTGCACACGCCGGGGAATTCGCGTCAAGGGTCATAGACACCATGATTGAAGCCGAGGCCAAGGTCCACGGCGAAGCCAATGGAAAAGACGTCAAACTGAATGAGTTGAGTTCGACTGACACCGTTGCTGACATAGTCGGTGTCACTGCAGCTCTGGACGATCTTAACGTTCTGAGCGATGCAGCAGTATATTCAACGCCTGTAGCAGTTGGCGGTGGTCTGTTCAAGTTTTCGCATGGAGTCGTACAGTCCCCTGGACCCGTTACACTTGAAATCCTCAGAAAGTTTTCCTTCCCAATGATTGGTGGTCCAGTTGAAACAGAGTTGATAACGCCTACGGGCGCTTCCCTATTAGTTAATGTGGTGCATGTCGCAAGCGTATTCTATCCAGATATGAAGCCTTCTGCAATCGGTTACGGGGCTGGGACAAAAGATTTCGGAAACGTTCCTAACATTCTTCGGATCGTGGTTGGAAGCGCAATCAATCACGGCCTTCTAACAGACAGAGTCTATGTTTTGGAGACGAATCTGGATGATGTCGACGGCGAAGTTGTTGGTTATGTCATGGAGCAATTGATGAACGAGAGCGTAAAGG
>JAHPYV010000005.1 GCA_019058495.1 Promethearchaeati archaeon | reverse complement strand
CCCTTTATGATGATTGGCAGGAGGTGTTCTCCCGGAATAGTACTCGCGGCAATCAGTATAGTGTGGCTCGTCGCGCCAGTCATCTTCGTCACTTCCTCGCGGAGCCTTCTCTCTGTTGCAAGTATTTCATACGCCCGTCTTAGAACAGTTTCACCTGTAGGGGTGACGTTGACTTCTTCTCCTCCTCGCTGAAGTAACTTTGCTCCATAAATCTTTTCCAGGGCAGCTATATGCTGACTTATGGCACCTTGCGACAGTCCTATTCTATTGGCAGCCCTTGAGAAACTTTTTTCTTCGCATACTACGATGAAGGAGTTGTAAAACTCGAGTCTCAAAGATAAGCTGTCCTTCATAACAAAGCAACCCTACAAAGGAGAATTCTGTCTTGCTTCTTTCTCTAATGCTTACGTGGTGTGCAGGACGAGTCTTCTTCAAGAACTACTCTATGAACTTTCAAAGCATTTTTCCTGATAAATATCCTAAATTCATCATCCGATTCTTCAATTTTGAGAGTCTCGCTTCCCATTCTCTGGACAAGTCTCTGGATGTTGTCCCTCGTCTGCGGGTAGTCACCTATTACTTCCAATTCCTCACTATTCCTCATTGATTCGAGTTTTCGCTTTGTCAACAACAGTGGAACGGGGCAAATCTTGCCTCTAACGTCAAGTACTTCGATTCCCATGAATAAAAGCCTCAAAGGAGGTTATTAGTTTTCATAATCAACTTAATGCAAACTCTAATAAATAAGTACGAACCAGATACTAAAAAACCTTTGTTTCAAAACACGTGAAGTCGCAACGGGACACATTATTGAGTAAGAATAATTACGACAAAGGGTGACTCCCAGCTTCACTTACTCATCCTTCGACAGAATCTCTATATTGCTGAGGAGCTTCTTCAAACTGTCATCAAGAGACTCATGAATTACCCGGCTTCCTGCTGATATTTCCATGAAACCAGTTTCGCTCTCAAATCTTGGAACTATATGCAAGTGAAAGTGTGCTACACTGGCGCCAGCAGCTCGCCCTTGGTTTATTCCTAAATTCATACCCTTGGGATCATATGTCTTCTCGATAAGGGTGGATGCTTTCCTAACCAACTTGAAGAATACAACAAGATCCTCTTCGTCCAAATCTGTAAGCTTTTCAACGTGCTTTTTTGGGAAGACCATTAAATGGCCGGGGTTATATGGGAACTTGTTCAGTACGATCATATTTCTGTCGTCTTGGAATACAACTTTGGTTTCAACTTCTCTGTCCCCTCTTGCCATTGCGCACAGAAGGCAATCAACATTCGGTCTATCGAGGCCTTTGGAGTACTTTGCCTTTTCAGGGACGAAGATATATGACTTGAAACGATTCTCGCCCATCGGTCTCACCATGAACATCTTGGATAATTAATCGTGAAACCTATATAATAACTGCTTCCGCACAAAAGGGTATGCAAAGGACGAATGCAAAAGAAAAAGAAGAATGTAAGTTTCCCTCAAAAAAGGGAGGACGTTTTGAGGCGTGTTGCATTTTTCGGTTGCAGTTTTCCTACTAGTACTCGCCGCCCATGCCGCCCATACCACCCATGCCGCCCATGCCAGGAGGCATTCCGCCTCCGCCAGGCATACCGCCAGGTGGTCCGCCTTTCTCGCTCATTGCCTTCGAAGCTATAACGTCATCTATCTTCAGGATCATTTCAGCCACTTCTGACGCTGATTTTATTGCTTGCTCTGTTACCCTAAGTGGTTCTAACACGTTCTCCTTTTTCATGTCGGTTGCTTTTCCAGTGAATACGTTGACGCCGAACCACTTGCCATCAGACTTTTGATGTTTTGCCCTGAGCTCGACCAGTATGTCGAGTTGGTCGTAGCCGCCGTTCTCTGCAAGGGTCTTTGGTATGACTTCCATGGCGTCGGCGAAGGCCTCAATCGCAAGTTGCTCTTTTCCGCCAGCCTCTGCGAAGTCTCTTAGGTGCCTAGCTATCTGCATGTGGGGTGCTCCGCCGCCTGCAAGCATCTTCTGGTCCTCAATGACGTCTCGTACCACACATAGGGCATCATGCATTGATCTTTCTGCTTCGTCTACGACGTGCTCAGTGCCACCTCTGATCAGAATTGTTACTGCTCGTGGTTCTTTGCATTCCCTTACATAAGTCAGTTTGTCGTCACCTATTTTGACTTCTTCAACGAGACCAGCTTGTCCAAGTTGCTCTTCGGTCAAGTCATCAAGGTTTGTCACGATTCTTCCGCCGGTTGCCTTGGAGAGTTTTTCCATATCGGACTTCTTTGCTCTTCGAATGGCTACAATGCCAGCTTTGGCGAGATAGTGTTGAGCTAGGTCATCAATTCCTTTCTGACAGATGATAACGTTGGCACCAACTTTGACAACTTTGTCTACCATTTCTTTGAGCATCTTTTCCTCTTCATCCAGAAAGGCCTTCATTTGCGTTGGATCAGTGATCCTGATTTCTGCATCCATTTCTGTCTTCTCGATCTCCAACGGCGCGTCCAGAAGTGCTATCCTAGCGTCCTTGACTCTCTTTGGCATTCTCGCATGAACTATTTCCTTGTCAATTATCATGCCGTTGATGAGTTCAGTTTCGAACATGCTCTTGCCTTGCTTCTTGATAACGTTGATTAGCTCAATGTCGGCTCTTAGTTTGTCTCCGCGTTTCTCAACAATCGACATGACAGCGTCAACAGCTATTTTACCAAAGTGCTCTCTCGCGCCTTTGACAGCTTTTGAGTTCTGTGACGTCGCGGCAATCTTCACCAACGTTTCTTTATCATCAGGGTCAACTGGTAAGGCAATGCTTTCAATATACTTCGTTGCTTCGTCAGCAGCTTTCTTGTACCCAGAGATTATTGTTATTGGATGTATGTCTTGGTCTAACAGTTCTTCGGCTTTCCTGAGCAATTCGCCCGCAAGAATAACTGCGGTTGTCGTTCCGTCTCCCACTTCGTCGTCTTGAGCTTTGGCAACTTCAACAATCATCTTTGCAGCTGGGTGCTGTACATCTATCTCCTTAAGTATTGTTGCACCGTCATTTGTCAAGGTCACATCCCCGAGACTGTCAACAAGCATCTTGTCCATCCCTCGCGGACCAAGCGTCGTCCTTATGGCTTCCGCTATGACCTTGGCAGCTAAGATGTTTGAGCCTTGAGCATCTTTGCCTCGGCTTCTGCTTGTTCCCTCCTTGAGTATCAACACAGGAGTTCCACCAAGTTGTGCAGACATTACTCAATCACACTCCATATATTTCTTCTTTAGTCGTGTTCAACTGATTGTTTAGTCTTCTTCTCCGCCTCCAGCTCCTGGCTTGGGTCCGCCTGGTCCACCTGGACCTTTGGTCTTTCCAGAGGCAATGACATCGTCTATTCTCAGGATCATTTCCGCTGCCTCAGTCGCTGATTTTACCGATTGCACTTTGACCCTCAGTGGCTCTAGTACATTGAGTTCCTTCATGTCAGCGATTTTGTCCTGGTCACCCAAGACATTGACGCCTGCCCAGAGTTCTCCTTCGGTGTGGCGTTTCCTTAGCTCGCCCATCACTTCTAGTACGTCGAACCCAGCGTTTTCGGCTAAGGTCTTCGGAATGATTTCTGTAGCGTTTGCGAAGGATTTGACGGCTAGTTGTTCTCTACCTTCGAGTGTGTCAGCATATTCCCTCAGTTTTCTCGAAACTTCTAGTTCGGGGGCTCCGCCACCAGGGACCATTTTTCCGTCTTCTATGGCGTTTCTAACGACACAGACAGCATCGTGGAAAGCTCTCTCAGCCTCAGCAACGATTCTCTCAGTGCCTCCTCTGATTAACACGTTTACTGCTTTAGGAGACTTGCATCCTTCGATGAAGGTCATCTTGTCGTCTCCTATCTTTCGCTCTTCAACACTCTCAGCATAACCCAAGTCTTCGCTTGTCAAGTCATCCATCGTGTTTGCAGTTTTTGCACCAGTTGCTTTAGCAAGCTTCTCTATATCGGACTCCTTTATCCTGCGGATTGCCACAATACCTTCCTTGGCTAGGAAGTGTTGTGCAACATCATCTATTCCCTTCTGGCAGAGAACTACATTCGCTCCAACTTCTTTGATCTTGTCAACCATACCCTTAAGAATGTTGGTCTCTTCGTCCAAGAATGAACGCATCTTGGTCGGATCAGTTATGTTGATCTTAGCTGTCACTTCCGTCTTTTCAACTTCAAGCGGACACGAAAGCAATGCTATCTTGGCGTCCTTGACGAGCTTAGGCATCCCTGGATGAACAACTTCTTTATCTAGAATAATCCCATTGACTAGGTGCGTGTCGCCTGTGGCCCCACCTTGCTTCTTGTCGACTTTGACATAGCTGATGTCTGCCTTTCGCGTTCCATCAACTTCTTCAGTTATCTGTTTCACTGCCTTTACGGCCAGATCAGCTAGGAACGCAGCGGAGCCTGCCACTAGTTTGCTTCTCATCGAGGTTATTGCTATCTTCTTGAGGCCCTCATCGTCGTCAAACTCAATAGGCATGGAAATCTCATCGAGAATCTCCAGGGATTTTTCCAAGCCTTTTCTGTACCCATCTACCACAACTGTTGGATGCAGTCCCATGTTAATGAGTTCCTCTGCTTCCTTGAGAAGTGCAGCTGATAGTACCACTGCTGATGTTGTTCCGTCTCCAACTTCGTTGTCAACTGACTTTGCAACTTGAACCATCATCTTTGCTGCTGGGTGCTGTACATCCATTTCCTTCAGTATTGTCGCTCCATCGTTAGTCACTGTCACATCGCCCATAGTGTCAACCAGCATTTTGTCCATACCTTTTGGACCAAGAGATGACTTGATAGTCTCTCCAATTACACGAGCAGCCATGATATTTGCTCGCTGTGCGTCTCTTCCAGTGCTCCTATTGGAACCTTCTCTTAGTATTAGAACAGGTGTTCCTTGCCCTGCTTGCGTAGACATATGGTTCTACTCACCTCTATTTTCAATTTACTCGATCTTAGAACTGAACAGAGAATGGAAAACCGTACTGAACATTTCTTATCGAGTTTATGCACGAGGATAGCGAATAAAACTTCTATATAAATCTTATGATGAGACAGTCTGGGTGACCACCTCATGATGAATGCCTGATAGAAAGAGAAGGTCAAAGATGACTCCAATTAGCGTCTGATCTATCTGGCTCCAGTTGATGCTAACTCAGACACAATTGCTTCAAGAATACAGCTTGTCGCCAACTGGAATATTGTCCTCTTAGATGAAACACGACTACCAGTAAGTTGTGTGCTCAAGTAAATGTCTTCATCATCAGTTTCGATTGACTTTGTCTTGATAGTCAGGAGAGGGTCAGCTAGTTTGCCTATTGGGGAATCATCTGATGCGGTTAAACCGATTATCTTTGCCCCGACCTTCTCTTTTGCTATCTTAGCAGCTTCAAGCACGAGGGGCGTTTTTCCAGATGCCGAAATGACTATGAATGCGTCCCCTTTCTCGACTGCAGAGGTAATCGTCTCCCCAATAACGAAAACATCGTACGAAAGCTCAGCCAATCTCATTGCCAAGGCCTTGGCAGCCAAGCCTGAGGGACCTTCTCCCATAACGAAAACTTTCCTGTGGTTTTTCTTGACGTCGCGCAGGACTGATATCATTTTCTTGATTCGGGTTTCGTCAAGGGAGTCGATAGCATCCTTGATGTCATTGACTATGTCGTGCGCAACAGAGAGCGATGTGCTCAATAATCGTCTCACCATCCCCAATTAAGGCAGAAACGCATCTGACTTAACGTTTATTAAAAAGTACGCTTAAATAGTTTTTTCAGAACCAACTATGACTGAGCCAGCGGACGAAGGCCAAGATTGACCTAGGTGAGCTTAGTCAAAAACATACCCTTCCAGAAAAATTAATTAGAAAGCAGGCTACTACTGCCTTAAGAAAAGGCCTGGAGATGACAAACGAGAATGAAAACCTTAAAGGCTGCGAAGCAACCCGCACCCAAGACGACCAAGTTTGACGAGAAGCTTGTAGCATCAGAGGTTCTTTCAACTATTGAAGCTGAATCTCATAGACCCAGCGCTATAGTCAGCATATTAAGTGGGAAGTACGATCAGAACACTGTTCTGAAAATGCTGCTCACTCTGGAAAAAGAAGGAAGAGTCGAAAGAGACAGTAAGAAGGCTTGGATTGCCAAAGGTGGAGAGAAGCAGCACCAGAAGAAGGAAAAGGAGAAGGCAAAGTCCAAGGGAAAGCAGAAAGAGAAAGAGAAGGACAAGGAGAAAGATGAGGAGTAGTCCGGCAAAGGTCTATTTTGGAGAGGAATCTTGACCAATTTCGTCTACCAGAGTTTCCAAGGTATTTGTTCCATATATTTGCCCAAAGGTTTCGGGTTGATTCGATCATTCTCTCCGCTACTATTTCTTTTTGCTTCAGTACTTATTGCATGAGCAAGCACCTTGACAAGTTGCAGATTGGTAAAGACTGGTATGTTGAACTCCACAGCCTTCCTGCGCATTATGTATTCATCATCCATCATCGACGCATACTTGTCTATCGTACTTGCAGAGGCTATGTTTATGATGATGTCCAACTTGTGGGTTGTAATATACTCGATTATGTTTGGTTTTCTGTACGGCTCACTCACCTTGTACAGGATCTTGACTTTCATGCCGCTTTCATTCAGTGCTTCCCCTGTGTGTTCGGTTGCGAATATTTCGTAGCCGGCCTCTTGGAAGGCTCTCACTATTGGAAGCATTTCATCTTTCAGTTTCTTACCACCTACACTTACAAAGAGTCTGCCACCATTTGTTGGTATGAAGATCTCGGCAGAATGGAGACTCATCAGTAGAGTTTTGTTCAGGTCCTCCCCGATGCAGGCTACTTCTCCCGTACTCATCATCTCTACATTCAGAATAGGGTCTGCCCCTTCCAGGCGCATGAAGGAGAACTGCGGGACCTTAACTGCAAAATATGGGGGTGGAGTAAATCTTCTTGGGAGATTGAAGTCAGTGAGTTTCTTCCCTAGCATAAAGGATGTGGCTAAGTGTATCAGGTTTATGCTGGTAGCCTTAGAGACAAACGGGAGGCTTCGTGATGCGCGTAGATTGCATTCAATGACTGACACCTCTCCGTCTTTAACAAGATACTGCACATTGAATGGTCCGCAAATTCTTAGAGCTTTAGCTACTCTGGTCGTATACTCTTGTATTGTATCCATTACATGATTATTGAGTGAGGTGGGGGGAATTGTCATCGTTGCGTCGCCGCTGTGAACGCCGGCTGATTCAATATGTTCTATCACTGCGCCAATTAGTACATCCTCTCCGTCGCACACAGCATCTACTTCACACTCCTTGGCGTTTTCAATGAACTTGCTGATCACGACAGGGTGATCTTCTGATACTTGGGTTGCTAAGTCGAGAACATTTTCCAGCTGCTTCTCGTCTAGAGCCACTCGCATGGCTGCGCCTGACAATACATAAGATGGTCTTACGAGAACTGGGAACCCTATATCCTTAGCAAACTTTTTTGCGTCTTCCAAGCTGATTAGTTTCATCCACCTTGGCTGAGGAATACCAAGTGAAGTTAGAAGAGCACTGAATTTTGACCTATCTTCAGATCTATCGATATCTTCAGCAGTTGTCCCGAGTATGGGAATGCCGTTCTTGAACAAAGATAACGCAATATTGTTAGGCGTTTGCCCTCCGACACTGACTATGACTCCTACAGGATTCTCTTTCTCGCATATGTCATGGACTCTTTCGAGACTTAGTTCATCAAAATACAGTTTATCCGCGATATCATAGTCCGTTGACACAGTCTCAGGGTTACAGTTTATTACTACCACCTGATCAACGTTAAGTTTCTTCAGGGCCCATACAGTGTTAACGCACGAGTTATCGAATTCAACTGATGAGCCGATCCTGTACGTTCCTGAACCAAGCACTACCACCTTCTTTCCAGCGGAACTGAACGATATGTCGTCCTCATTTCCGCCATATGTGAGGTAGAGATAGTTAGTTTGTGCTTCCCATTCAGCTGCGAGAGTATCGATCTGCCTGACCGCAGGCATGATTCCAAAGGTCTTTCTCATCTCTCTGATTCTGTTTTCTGTGGTGTCAAGGCATCGCGCAATCTGAAGATCTGAGAAACCAAGTTTCTTTGCCTGTCGAAGAATGTATGCTGGGTCTTCACTCATAGGCTCATTAGCTAGATTCAGAGAGCTGAGAGTATTCTCCATTTCGATTATGCCTGCAATCTTGTGCAAAAAGAACTCATCTATTCCAGTTAGCTTGCAGACTGTTTCAGGGGTGAACCCTTGCTTCAGTGCCTTTACTATCATGAAAAGGCGTTCATCAGTGGGGTTTGCAAGAGCTTCTTCCAGCATCGCGTGATCCTCACGATTGTCTTCCCCTTGATTGCACACAAGTCCTAACTTACCTATCTCCAACATTCGTACGGCCTTTTGGATGGCTTCTTCGAAGCAAGTTCCTATCGCCATCACTTCGCCAACAGATTTCATCTGAGTTCCGATATGCCGGTCTGCCTTTGGGAACTTCTTCAGATCCCATCTCGGTATCTTGACAACAATATAGTCCATTGCTGGCTCAAAGCAAGCAGTGGTAACCCTGGTTACCTTGTTTATGAGTTCTGCTAGAGTGTAGCCTATGGCTAGTTTCGCGGCAACAAATGCTAAGGGATATCCGGTTGCCTTTGATGCCAATGCGGATGACCTTGAGAGTCGAGAGTTGACTTCTATTACTCTATAATCTTCCGAAGTTGGATTCAACGCGAACTGAACATTGCATTCACCAACTATCTTGAGCGTTCGCACAACTCTGAAGGAAACATCTCTGAGCAATTGATACTCATGATCATTCAGTGTCTGGGACGGAGCGACAACTATAGAGTCACCTGTATGGACTCCCATCGGGTCAACGTTCTCCATGTTGCATACGGCAATACAGTTATCTGCATAATCACGACAAATCTCGTACTCAATCTCTTTCCAGTGTCCCAAGTATTCCTCAACAAGAATCTTCTGGGCCATGCTCTGAGCGAGTCCCCGGGTGGCGATTTCTCTGAGCTCCATTTCATTATTGGCCACTCCACTACCTTTCCCACCAAGCGTGTAGGCGGCACGAATCATAACTGGGTAACCGATTCTGTTAGCGACACTTATAGCCTCATCCACTGATATCGCTGTACTGCTTCGTGGAACCGCAATATGTTCGCGAAGCATTTCTTCGCGGAAGCGTTCCCTGTCATCAGCCATCTCGATAGAATCGACTGATATCCCTAGAACTTTGACACTATACTTCTCGAACAACCCCCGCTTGGCCAACTCGTAGCCACAGTTAAGTGCGGTCTGGCCACCGAATCCAAGCAAAATCCCGTCAGGGCGCTCGCGTTCTATGATCTTCTCAACGTAGCCCGCTACAATCGGCACTAAGTAGACATTATCAGCTATTCTCGGATCTGTCTGAATTGTGGCGATATTTGGGTTGATGAGAATAGTTTCGATTCCCTCTTCTCTAAGGGCTTTGAGAGCCTGTGAACCAGAGTAGTCGAACTCGCCAGCTTCACCGATTTTGATTGATCCACTGCCGAGAACAACTACCTTCCTAATGCCGTGTATCAAGGGCATTTCTGCTAGACCTCCTCATCCATTCTTCTTAAGCCACCCTGCAAAGGCATCGAATAGGAATTCCAGTTCACTTGGTCCGGGCGAGTGTTCAGGATGGTGCTGAATAGACATGGCTAGATTGGATTTGTGCCTGATGCCTTCAACAGTTCTATCGTTTGCATTCAGAAACGAAACCGATAGACCCGTATCCTCAAGCGAGTTTGGATCGACGGCAAACCCATGATTTGCACTTGAGATATAGCATCGTCCAGAGGATAAGTCTATAATTGGAGAATTCACGCTTCGGTGTCCGAACTTCAACTTGTAAGTCGATCCCCCCGACGCTAACGCAAAGATCTGGTTTCCCAAGCATATCGAAAACATCGGCAATTTCTCAGCTAGCAGACCCTTCACAGTCTCTATTGTCCTAATACACATTTTAGGGTCGCCAGGACCATTACTAACCATGAATCCTCGAGGTTTATGCTCAAGTATCTCATCCTTTCCAGTATCAAATGGGACTCTGACAACTCTTACATTTCTCTTGAGTAATTGTCTTATTATCGATTGCTTGGCACCGCAGTCTATTAGAGCAACTGCAGGCTTGTCATTGCCACCATAAATCACTTGTTCTTTCGAGGAGAGTTCAGCGACAAGATCCCTCCTGTTTGGGTCCTCTATGTTCTGCGATGCTTTCAATAGAGGCTCAAGATCAGGCTCTTCTCCTTCGTCAAAGACTTCTATGACACCCAGCATGACTCCATGGGCTCTCAACCGTTTAGTCAGTGCCCTGGTATCGATGCCAGATATTCCTGGAACTCCTTCTGATCTCAGCCATTCGTCGAGAGAAGTCCTCAGCGACCAGTGACTTGGGGAGGAGCAAGCCTCATGCACCACTAGCGCTGTCACTTTGATCGAATTAGATTCAAACCACTTTGGAAGATTCCAGGAGTCAACTTCCCTAATAGATGGAACACCGTAATTGCCAATCATGGGATACGTGTATACCAGAATCTGTCCCCAGTAAGACGGATCAGTGAGTGCTTCATTATATCCATACATGGCTGTGTTGAACACAACTTCCCCAGAAACCCTGCCAGGCGCACCGAATCCGTAACCTTCGAATACGGTTCCGTCTTCAAGAACAAGGGCAGCCTTCATTCTACTTGGGTGCCCTGCTGATTCCAAAAAACCATAACCCTCATAATGCGGGGCGAAAGTTGCTTATAAGTATTTCTTCGCATCGCAATAATAGTAGGAGCTTGGCTATGATCAGACTCCTATCTATTCATCTATTTCCGAGTCTTCAAAGATTTTATCAAGGTATCGCCCTGGTTTTTTGTTTGCTCCCATGACTTCACAATCTTATCATATAGTTTGGGTGAAGAGTTTTTTCTATACTCCAAGGTCAACTCGACTAGGCTAGCAAGGTCACCAGCCAATGGTGACTGCGATACCAACATCTGCTCCTTGGAAACATTAACTTCAAGGATCATGCTGTTTCGCAATGTCAATGATTCACCGAGAACTTTGCTGACAACTAGGTTCCCGCTTTTTGTGGTTGCTCTTACTATGTCATCAGTGATTTTCTGCGACGGATTACTTACGTCGTAAACACTAAACTCGCACATAACTCAGTACCTCCTAAAATGATCGATGCGCAGTCGGCTGAATCTCACTTTCTGAGAACGAGTATTTCTGAAGAATCAGGAGAATGCATGAGTATTAAGGATTTCTCCGAAACAAGACTTACAAATAGAATATGAATCGGCTGACAGTGCGCCGGGATCACAGGTCTTCCCCTTTCGCAGTGTAGAACGGCTTCATTGCCTCATATATGTTATCGATTATATCCGTCGGAGTAAGACTGTTTCCGACCTTTGAATAAGCAACATCTCCTGCTTTCCCACAGACGAATGCTGCGGCTGCAGAGGCTCTGAATGGTGACTGTGTCCAAGATAGGAAAGTCCCTGTTATTCCTGAGAGAACGTCTCCTACACCTCCTTTAGCCATCCCGGCGTTTCCAGTGAAGTTGATTTTTACCTTTTTACCATCACTTATCGCTGCTGCTCCATTAGCGATTTTTAGTAGGAGAGTTGCGTTTAATTTCTTCGCTTCTCTCAGCGTCGTTCTCAAGACATCGTCCAAGTTATCGATGCTCGGTGTGTCGACACCGGTCAAGATCCTGAATTCGCGCGCGTGCGGTGTGAGAATCGCGTTCATTTCTTTAAGAAGTGACTTATTCTGAACCAATAGTTTCAACCCATCAGCATCAATGACTGTGGGGGTCTTCCTCTTGGCGATTCTTTTCAAAACTTCGCTGAACGCTTTCTCAGTGTCTTCGCTGAGGCCTAGTCCTGGACCGATTACAACGGATGTCGCCCAATCAAGCAACTCCTCGATTATAGAAATAGACTCTAATGATAGAACCTTGCCCTTCAAGTCTCTAACTATCAATGCTGGTGAGAAGCATCTGATCACATCGGAGACTGATGAAGGTGCAGCTACGATTGTTAGTCCTGCGCCCGCTTTGAGAGCTGCCATAGCGGAGAAACAAGGGGCGCCGGAATATTGATTGCTTCCTCCAATGATGAGAACTTTCCCATAGTCGCCCTTATGGAATTCTTTCACCCTCGGCTTAACAACTGATCTCACGTCTCCGGGCCCGGTTACGATTTCTGCTTCGATGGGTATCCCAATGCCTCGAACCGCTATCTCCCCCGTATATTCTTGGCATTCCAGCAGTCCCCTCTTTACTCTGTGGAATGTCACTGTTGCGTTTGCAAGAACAGCGGTGTCGCTCACTTCGCCTGTGTCAGGGTTGACTCCAGACGGGATGTCGACTGCAATCTTCAACGCTTTGGAACTGTTGATTAGTGCAATCGCAGCTGCCGCAGGTTCTCTGAGTTTACCCTTGATTCCTGTACCAAAGATTGCGTCGACTATCACATCAGCTTCTCTTGTGAGCTTAGCGAGTGCATTCAACTCAGATGACTCTTTAACAATGTATCTCTTGACGCTGAAGACCATTTTCTCAAGTGCTTTGTAGTTCAAGGATGCCTGTTGTGTACGTACGTCTTGAGGCGAGCCTAGTACTATCACATTGACGCTGCCGCCCTTACTGGCCAGATGTCTGGCGGCTACAAAACCGTCTCCACCATTATTGCCTGTTCCTGCCAGAATAGTGATTTTCTTTCCTTCGACACTGCCTCCGAGTTTCTGAGAGACGAAGTTGGCCACCTCCATTCCCGCGTTCTCCATTAGGCACAGTGTTGAAACTCCAAGATACTCAGCGTTCTCGTCAAGGATAGCAACCTCTTCAGACGTCATCGGTTCACGGTTACGCCAATTGGGACCTTTCAAGTTAAACTTCGGACTCTCTAACTCATAACCCGCCATATTGCAGCCCTCAGATAACTTTTCTCAATGATCTGTTATTTCCGACATTCAGCATACATGCTCTCTTCGCAGATCATGTGAGCGTCCACACCGGTTTTTCCTTCCCTATGTCACGCGAGAGGTTAGCTCCCATAATTCATCCTTACGCACCATGAAACCTACGTCTCTATGCTTTATGTAGACGTGTTCAAGGCGAGAAGCGTCGGCCAACTTAACCAAATCCGCTGGCGATGGAGATAGTATTTTCCGCATGCTCTCGTCTCGTGCGTGTTCCGGAACAAACTCCTGCAAGGTGTAGCTAGCGGAGCTTCGTGCGGCTCTCGCTTCGTAGTTTAAGGAATTCAGAATTTCTCCTATCCCTTGAAGTTCCGCAATCTTGTCATTCAGGGTGGGCACTATTGTCGTTCTGAGGTCAAGATATATTTCGTCATTCGACAATAGATCCTCCAAAGTCTTCATCGTATTCTCCGCTGCTTGTCTACCTTTACCAGGTAAACCGATCACCTTCTCGATGATCTTGGGACTGTTCGGACAAGCTTTCAGGTCCAGTGAGATTAGATCAGAATACGCAGCTAACTCTCTGATAACTTTATACAGGAAACCGTTTGTATCAAATCCGAACAGTAGACCTTTCTTATGGCTATAACCGCTCACTTCTTTTAGAAACTCCGGGTATAATGTAGGCTCGCCGCCGGTAACTTTGACTGCCTCTATTGTAGGACTTGCCTTATCTATGAATTTGAGAACCTCATCCAGATCCTTCTCATACTCAGGTTTTGTTTCGAGGATTTGCCAATTCTGACAGAATGCACAGTTGTAATTGCATTGGGGCGTGAATATGACTGCGGCTGGTCTCTTAGGATAGTCAACTGAACTCAAATCCAGTAGTCCTGCAATAAGAGCTTTCATATCCTCACTTCTACTCCACCAGAGAATATTCAACATCAAGCACAATGATCGAGGGATCTTGACTCTAGGTATAGATCGGAACAGGACTGTTTTTCATTTCTTGACGCTTAACCTTCTGTGTATTAACAGCGAGTTCATGCATCTGTTTCTTTATCTTCTCGGCTTCAACGAGCAGACCTTTCACGTCAGCGTTAACTCCTCGAACTCTACTTAGTACTTTGACTACTTCGGCTGCAGATGCGGGGTCGGGAAGGTCTTGCGTCGCTTCAACAAGAAGACAAAGCCCATTCAACTCTCTCATGAGGCACTCATTCATAAGGGCTCCAGGCAGTCCTGCGACGAATCCCACAGGTAGCCACGGTATATCATGTTCCTTCAATTCACTCAGTATTTCAGGTTCAGCTACTCCATAGACAACAGGTTTCTTTGCCTCATTCTTCTTGCTCAAACCTTCCACGCATATTAACTCAGTAGCACCATTTTTCTGTGCCCACTCAGAAATGGTGTAAGCAAAGTACGGGAGAGACACACTTGGAAGTGGGACCTCAGATATTATTGAAACGAGTTTGCCATCCTTGCTCGCATATATCCTAATTGGAGCCCTAAGCACCCCACCATAGAATGGTGATATTGGTGGGCTGAACGGTGACCTAATTGTTCCAATCAGGTCCATGTTAAGCATTCCGATTAAGTGATGAGTCACTATTGTCCCTATCAGCCCAGGACCTGGAAAACCTATTACAACAATGGGCTTCTCCAAGGTGACTTTCTTGGTTTCAACTACTTCGGCGCCTTGCGATATTCCAACTGGTAGAACCATCATGTGAACTACCTTCTTACATGACAAAGCAGAGTGCAAGAATCTAATTAGAAGATAAACATATATTGGATGGTTCTGGATTTAAAGGTAGAACCCCTGAGGGCTCGTTTCGCCTGATTTACCTGAGTCTAAGAGATGAGGGTTTCAATTGACCGAAATCGATGTTCCTTTTGTCTCCTCTTCGGGGCTTGTCGTTGTCAAGATGCTAGAGATGGTGAAGCTGAAACCCAACGATGTTCTCTTTGATTTGGGATGTGGTGATGGTAGAATTATAGTCGAGGCAGCCCAGAGCTTCGGTGCGACATCCGTGGGAATTGAGAAAAGAAGAGATCTTGCAGTTGCAGCCAGTGGCAAGGCGAAAGAACTAAATCTCTCTCGAAGAATAGGGGTGATCGTTGGCGACTTCTATTCATTTGACATGAGCCGTGCTGATGTGGTGGTTTCATATTTGCTAACAGTTGCAAACAAGCAACTAGAATCGAAACTTGAGAAGGAACTGAAGTTAAAGGCACGGGTAGTAAGTCACGATTTCGAGTTTCCTGATTGGAAACCGACTCAGTTTATGATGGTAAATGAGGGCTGGCTCGATCACAAGATCTTTCTATATGTTAAAGAGAATCAGGAAGGGTTCAAGAGAAAAGATGGGGAGCCAGAGCTAGCCTGGAAATCCTTGTAAAAATGATCTAAGAGTTTTTTCGGGTCTCTTTTTCTAACTTACTTTTCCCAGCAGCATTCCTTCGACTGTTATTGGCTCCAACTTCATGGTCAACGCTTGGGCTTCTGAGAGTTTCGCCGCGCTCTCCGCAAAGATCTCAACAAGTGGGTCGCCTTTCTTGACTATGTAGCCTCGCTTGGCATGAAGCTTAATTCCTGCCCCCTTGTCGATCGGAGCTCCTGCAGCTCTAGCTATGCTCTTAATAGCCTCGTTGTCTACACTTACTACATAACCATCTGCTGGCGAGAGTATCTTGACTCGTTGGTCACCGATGTGAATATCTTCTGCTCTGACGTTAGGATCTCCCCCTTGCGCTTCAATTATCTCCCTCATCTTCTTTAGAGCCTTGCCACTTGCGAGTATTTCCTTAGCCATCTCTTGACCTCGACCTCTGGGGGTAGTGCCGCTCAGCTCAAGCAGCACTCCAGCCAAGGCCGTCGATTTCTCGATGAGGCTTGTCGGTCCGTTCCCGCCAAGGGCCTCGAGGGCTTCCTTGGCCTCTAATGCGGGTCCAACCGTGTGTCCGACTGGTTGTTCTCCGTATGTGATTCCGCACTCAACTTTCACTCCGAATTTGTCCGCCAACTCAACAAACTCGCGGCCGAGCTTTCGCGCGTCTTCAATGGTGTCAACCTTCGTGCCGTGTCCGACAGGCAAGTCAAGCGCCAGGAAATCCACTCCAACAGCGAGCTTCTTAGCCATAATTGAAGCCATCATCTGGGCTTTTGGATTTATCTGAAGAGAGTACTCAACACGCATAAACAAATCGTCTGCTGGAGCTAAGTTCAGAGACCCACCCCAGACTATAACTCCCCTAGTCTTCTTAGCAATCCTCTTTAACTCTTCAACTTCGAAAGAGATTGGTGCGAGTACACTCATACTGTCAGCCGTCCCGGATGGAGAGGTGATTGCCTTGCTGCTTGTCTTGGGAATAAGTAGACCTGTTGAAGCTATTATCGGAACAATTAGAAGGCTGACTTTGTTACCTGGGACACCTCCGATCGAATGCTTGTCATAAGCGGGTTCCTCGAAGTCGATGACTTCACCGCTTCCTACTATAGCATCGGTCAGAAACTTGACTTCATTCGGATCAAACCCTTCGTACTGCTCTGCAAATAGAAATCCCGCTATCTCTAGATCACTAAGGCCACCCGTCATGACATCATTAACAATGGTGTTTATCTCGTCCTTTGCAAGCTTGTCTCCTTTCATCTTTTTTCTAATGTAACCTATAGATTGAGGAACCTCGGTCAGACTTACCTTAACCAGCTCACCGTCCAGTGCATCCAACTCCGACTGAACGTTTCCGTTTATTCCAACAAAACCTGTATCGATAAATGACTTCGTTATTTCAACTATCGCTACGACTCTCCGCTCATTGCAGCTCAACACGACGCGATCATACACATTGATTCCTTCTCTTTCTGCGTCGAGATCATTGAGCAAGACTTCTTTCTTATTGGAAACTATGTCAAGAACCTTGGCTTTCAGTTCAAACATTAGGCCATCCCCCAATTAGAAAGCTTGATGAAAAGAAAAATTCGGCTATTCAGGTTACCTAGTCTCGCATGATCTTATTAACCCTACTTGGATTCTTCGATGAACCTCTCAGCATGGAAGGCCGCCAAAGCCCCATCTCCAACTGCTGTAGCAACCTGCCTCAGAGGTTTTGCTCGGCAATCTCCGGCAGCGAATATCCCTCGTATCGATGTTTCAAGACGATCACTTGTTATTATGAATTTGCTCTCATCTTTCCTAACATCGATGAAGTCTGTGTTTGGAACATTCCCAACGTATATGAATACGCCATCTACGCTGATCCTTCTTTCCTTGTTACTTTTCACGTTTCTGGTTAAGACGGATTCGACCTTATTCTCTCCGGCGACTTCTTCTACAATAGAGTCCCACACAAATTGAATTCTCGGATTTGAGAATGCCCTCTCTTGAGTTATCTTTTCAGTTCTCAGCTGGGATCTACGGTGGACTACGTAGACTTTTCTCGCAAGCTTTGATAGATATAGTGCCTCTTGGACTGCAGAATCTCCTCCCCCTACTACACATACATCTTTATTTTGAAAGAATCGCCCATCGCAAATTGCACAGAATGACACGCCCCTACCTACAAACTTCTCTTCTCCCTTAACTCCTAGTTTCCTCGGCTTAGCTCCCGATGCAACTATTACAGTTCTTGCCATGTAATCCTTATCATTAGTCTTGACGACCTTACTGCTCCCCTCGTCCTCGATTCGCATAACCTCTTCATTAACAATAGTAACCCCGAATTTCTTTGCATGCTCCTCCATCAAACGTGTTAGCTCCGCGCCGCTTATCTCAGGTAGACCCGGGTAGTTCTCCACAATTTCGGTAAGAGCGATTTGCCCACCAGGGGCTAACTTCTCGATGAGCAGTGCTTTGAGTCCTCCTCTCATAGCGTATATGCCCGCGGTAAGGCCTGCTGGGCCTCCGCCTACTATGACAAGATCGTAGATTTCTGGCATGATCCACTGATCACCTTAGAGATCGTGATGTCACATCACAGTAATAAGAATTACAAGCCATATTCTGATGAAGTACGAGAAATCAGAACCATTAGAATGATTAGGAAGACACAAATCCGCGCATATCTTGGATTGTTCTTCCTATCATGCGAGTTCAATACGTACCCAGAATGCAAATAGATACCTAGTGACAACTTGGCAGGTCTCTCTGCTTGAGAAGCCGATCGCCTAGCTGCCCACCAAAGTCTCATTAGCACTCTCCGGGAGGCTTTCTTTTGAGATTGAGTATTGGTTCATGACACTTTCCTTAACATAGATTGGGCAGCTTGCCCTGACAGCCACGGCAATGCAGTCGCTAGGTCTCGCGTCGATGCCCGTGCTTGTTCCACCTAATTGGATCAGAAGTCTTCCTATGTATATGCCGTTAATGACATCTATTATTGTGACACTCTCGACACTTGTATTCAGTTCCCTGAGAATAGAGACTATCAGGTCATGTGTGCTAGGTCTTTGTGGCTTTGCTCTTAACATTGCCATCTCAATTGAAGCTGCCTCCGTTGGGCCAATAAAGATTGGCAAAATCCTCCCTTTGTGATCGCTGAGCACCACAACGGGGGAAGGTCCTTGCTTTGTTTGCGCAACGTACACCCCAGACACCGAAACAGTCACTCTGTTCTCAGATTCTCCTGACAGATTCTTCACCTTCTCTAGGTGTTAGCTTCCCCTATTAGATAAGAGCCCTCCCGGGCATTCTATCTACTTTCTTTCTCCAAGAAATATATCGGGTGATGGTTCTTCCCTCGTGTAACTGAGGGAATCGAATGATTCTTATTTGAAGTTTTCTATTGCACAGATTGAGAGATCTAGGTTAGATAGGTAGTGTCAAGTTTCACTTTTCGACCCGAGGCTGCTTCCGCCATGGTTTGATACTGTTTGACAAGGTCCGGTGTTATACTAGGTCTCGATTTCTTCAGTGCTTCCTCGAAGTGTGAACGTCTTATTTCACTGATTTTCCTGTCCTCCCTGAGTGCTATTGTCCCCGCTTCACGTACGAGGTTCTCTATGTCCGCTCCGCTAAACCCGTCGGTCAGCTGGGCCAACTCTTCAAGATCAACGTCCTTGCCGATTGGCATGTTCTTAGTGTGAACCTTGAAGATCTCCAGTCTCCCAGTCACATCAGGCGCCGGAACCAATATCAGACGATCAAATCTCCCGGGACGTAGCAGAGCCGTATCAATTATATCCGGCCGATTTGTTGAGGCCAACACCAAAACATTCTTCAATTGCTCAAGTCCATCCATTTCCGCAAGTATCTGGTTGACGACGCTCTCGTAGACCTTGCTTCCTTCCCAGAGCCCGCGGCGCGGGGCTATTGAATCAAGTTCATCGAAGTATATTATTGCTGGAGATGCCATCCTTGCTTTCCTAAAGACTTCACGGATCATCTTCTCTGACTCTCCAACCCACTTTGAGAAAACCTCGGGACCACGAATTGGTATGAAGTTCGCTTCGCTCTCTGTTGCTACAGCTTTGGCTAGCAGAGTCTTGCCGCAGCCTGGTGGTCCGAACAACAGTATGCCGACTGGTGGACGTAATCCCAACCTGGTAAAACTTTCAGGGTACTTCAATGGCCACTCTACTGCCTCGATGAGTTCTTGTTTCACACTCTCCAGGTCTCCTATGTTCGACCATTTTATTTTGGGTATCTCTAACATGACCTCACGCATCGCAGATGGCTCAACGATCTTTAAGGCTTCTTCGAAATCATCTTTCGTGACTTGGACCTTAGAGAGAACTTCCTGTGATACGGTCTCCTCTTCAAGATTGATCTGAGGGAGTATTCTCCGCAAAGTGTGCATTGCAGCCTCGCGACCGAGTGCTGCCAAATCAGCTCCGACAAAGCCATGGGTACGATCAGCCAGCTCATCTATGGATACATCAGCTGCCAGTGGCATGCCTCTGGTATGAATTTGAAGTACTTCTTTCCTACCATTTCTGTCGGGAACGCCTATCTCTATCTCCCTATCAAATCTCCCAGGTCTCCTCAAAGCAGGGTCGATGGCGTTAGGTCTGTTCGTAGCGCCTATAACTATGACCTTTCCTCTCCCTTTGAGTCCATCCATCAAGGCTAAGAGTTGAGCGACTACTCTCCTCTCAACTTCACCTGTAACTTCTTCTCTCTTAGGGGCTATGCTATCCAATTCATCAATAAATATTATTGAAGGCGCATTCTTCTCAGCTTCAGCGAATACCTCCCTTAGCCTCTGTTCTGATTCTCCATAGAACTTACTCATGATCTCCGGTCCATTTATGGATATGAAGTAAGCATCAGACTCATTCGCCACAGCCCTTGCCAGCAGGGTCTTACCACACCCGGGCGGCCCATGAAGTAGAACCCCCTTAGGAGGCTCTATGCCAAGTCGCTGGAAAAGCTCAGGGTGCTTAAGTGGCAATTCAACCATTTCACGAACACGTTGAATAGCCTCATCCAGCCCACCAACATCTTCGTAGGTCACCAAGGGAACTCCACGAGGGACTTTCACAGCCTCAGCTTGAACTTCAACGATTGTATTTTGTGTTACTTTGACTATCCCAGTTGGCTCCGTTGCTACCACAACAAGTCTCATCTCAGTTAAGGCAAAGGGAGCTCTTCTACCAAGGAACCCGAAGAGATCTTCTATTGAAGGACCGATGGGGCTTGCAGCTACGCTAATCAGGTCGCTCTTCTTAACGGCTCTATCCAAGAGGTTGTCTCTCAGCAATTCTCCCGGGGCGGAAAGCCTGATGCCCTCTTCGGCTGGCGCTAACACAACTCTGTGCGCAGCTTTCTCCTCGGCTTTCTTGATAGAAACCAATTCTCCGATGCTTGTACCAGCATTTGCTCTAACCAGTCCATCCATTCTGATAATGCTGGTTCCAGCATCCTCGGGTCTCCCAAGAATAACTACCGCTCCTGTACTCTTCTTCCCACTGATTTCAACTATGTCACCGGAACTTAGCTTAAGCTTCTCCATGATTTTGGGATCAATTCTTACTATTCCGCGACCTGCATTCCTTTTGTCTATCTCAGCGACTCTGAGTTGGACCTCTTCAGGCATTACCGCTTTTACCTCCTCTGGCTCAAACAAAAAGATAAAACAGTGACAACCTTATTTTAATCTTATTCCTTCTATGGTGACTTAATAAAGCTTTGTGGAGGCGTCGATCTTCTGGATGCGCTTTGTGGAGCAGACAACCAGTCATGGCCTTGATGACCTGAGAAACGAGTTAAGGGAGCTCAAGAAGGAGAAGAATGCTGTCATACTGGCACATAATTATCAAAGGCCAGAAGTACAGGATGCGGCTGACTTCGTAGGCGATTCACTAGGGCTCTCCATCAAAGCTTCCCAGACAAAATCCGACATAATACTGTTCTGCGGCGTAGATTTCATGGCAGAGACAGCTAAAATACTGAATCCGGAAAAGAAGGTCTTAATTCCAGACCAGCGTGCAAAATGCCCCATGGCGATGATGCTAAATGCAGCGACACTTCTGGAAGCCAGAAGACGAAACCCTAATGCAGATGTCATAATGTATGTCAACACTCATGCTGATGTGAAAGCTGAATGTGACTGTATCTGCACATCCGCGAATGCCCCAGACATAGTGAACGACTCTGAGAAAGACGTGATTCTCTTTGGGCCAGACATGAATCTAAGCTATTACGTTCGGAGGAGGACATCCAAGCAGATAATCACAGTCCCCCAGCGCGGAAATTGCCCTACACATCACCAGATATCGTTAGAAGACATACTACTTGCCAAAGAGGAGAATCCAGATGCGGTTGTTGTAGCTCATCCAGAGTGTGTCCCTGAAGTTCAGGATGGAGCGGATGTCGTAGCAAGCACAGAGGGAATGACGAGATACATCAAGGACTCCAAGAAAGAGAAGTTCATCATAGCCACTGAAATCGGCTTGCTACACCGGCTAAGGAAGGAGAATCCTGAAAAGACCTTCGTTCCTGCTTCGGGATATACTGTGTGTCCAAACATGAAGATGCACACATTGGACAAAATGGTGCAAGCTCTCAAGAGCGAGGAACCTGAAATCCTAGTGCCGAGGAACATAATCGAAAGAGCGAGAATGCCAGTTGAAAAAATGTTGGCGATCTCAGCGAAACTACGAGCAAAGTGAAGCACTAAAAAGGACATAGGACATGAAGGCTAGACACTGAAAAATTCAGCGTATCAAGATCGATCACCTGAATACGAGTGAAATTCCATCAATCAGTAGCTTTGGTTGAACGTTTCTTCTTGTCCTGGTCAATCTTAGGATTCCAGCCCTTTTGAGAATACGAAGATCCTCGTAGATATTCTTGATATCTCTTCCAAGGTAATTGGCCAAGTGACTTATGGATGTGAACTCAGTATGTCCCATCGCCGCGATCAAGTCCAATCTTTTTCGAGTGAAAACCCTCTCAATCGTCTGGGGATCCATATTCAGATCTTCTTCGACAACGTAGTCGAGTTCCCCTCCTTCTTCGTAAGCTTGGTACGCTTGCATCAGTTCCCTCCACTCGGCAAGTGTACTTTTCTCTTCCATTTTGTCTTCTCTAAGCCCAGCTTTGTAATCATTGGGACTACTAGCCTTGAAGATCTTCCTGTATTCACTTATTTTCCGAATGACTTCCTCGGGTGAGAGGCGACGCGCAACTCTTGTTTTCATCAGCTTCATCAAACCTCCACATCTTTGGTATGTGACACCAAAAAAACTTAAATGCTTTTTCTCTTTCTTGAGCATTTCGAGACAACTGATACGGAGGACATAATAATGTCAGTTGCAAGTCAAGTCAAGAAAATAGACGACGTACGATGGGAAATTCCCACTTCCTATAAGCAGGGGATGAAGGTCCCTGGAAGGCTAATTATGAATGAGAAAGTCCTGAATTCATTAGACAAGGGAGTACTAGAACAATGCTCAAATGTTGCCACCCTACCCGGGATCTACAGATACTCCATAGCCCTACCCGACGCGCACTGGGGCTACGGCTATCCGATAGGTGGCGTTGCTGCTTTTGATATGAACAATGGTGTGGTTAGTCCAGGGGGAGTTGGTTACGACATAAACTGTGGAGTGAGGATACTGACTACTAATCTCGATGAAAAGGATGTGCGACCGAGGATCAAGGCGCTCACGTCATCAGTCTTTAACAATGTGCCGAGCGGAGTAGGTGCCACGGGGAAAATAAGAATAGAAGCCAACAAGCTTGACGTAGTGCTCGAGGGTGGCGCAAAGTGGGCTGTCCAACAGGGTTACGGCTGGGAGGAGGATCTTGAGAGAACAGAAGAGAAAGGGTGCATGGAAGAAGCCGATGCTGACAAGGTGAGTTCCAGGGCAAAACAGAGAGGAGCGCCACAGTTGGGAACTCTTGGAAGCGGGAATCACTATTTGGAGACGCAAATCGTCGAAAAGATCTTCGATGAAAAGGCAGCCAAGATCATGGGTGTGACGCATATCGGCCAAGTGACTGTTATGATCCATACTGGGTCGAGGGGATGTGGACACCAGATAGCTAGCGATTACATACGCGTAATGGAAGGGGCCGCCGTGAAGTACAAGATAGCTCTTCCCGACAGGCAGTTGGCATGTGCGCCGGTTAACTCCAAGGAGGGCTTAGACTACCTCGCTGGTATGCGCTGTGGTGCCAATTATGCCTGGGCTAACAGGGAATGCATAGCTCATTGGGTTAGGGAATGTTTCCAGAAGGTCTTCGCAACTGATCCTGAGAAATTAGGGTTACATATGGTATACGACGTCGCCCATAATATTGCGAAAATTGAACAACACGACATTGATGGAAAGACGGTTAAAGTCTGCGTCCACCGAAAAGGTGCAACCAGAAGCTTTGCACCGAGACACCCCGACATACCTTCCGTCTACAGTGAGATTGGGCAGCCTGTTCTGGTAGGAGGATCCATGGGCACGGCAAGCTACATTTTGACTGGAACAAGTCAAGCAATGCAGGAAACCTGGGGGTCAACCTGCCATGGCGCTGGAAGAACGATGAGTAGAGCTGGTGCCACTCGGAAATATTCTCCGAGGGATATTATGAGAAGGCTGGAGTCGCAAGGAATAGAAGTTCAGGCGGCTTCCATCGGAGAACTCGCGGAGGAGGCGTCTGAGTCGTATAAGAATGTTGATGACGTCGTTGATTCGTGCGTTCAGGCTGGCATATCCAAGAAGGTCGTGAGGTTGCGACCTCTTTCAGTAATTAAAGGTTGACAAGTAAAAACCAGTTGTGCATCACTGGTGTTTCTGATGATTCCCCTTTGTTCTAGCCCTCTTTTCCATTTTTCTCCCCAATTGAAGAAGAACTCGATGTACGAGGCTTCAGTCGACGAAACTGACAAAGCCATGATCAGAAGCAAGCGACTGTGGCGAAGTTTCTTTACGATGATGAACGCCGGCGAAATCTCGTTGAAAAATGGGGAAGCCATGGAACTGCAGATCGTTAGGGTTGCACGCAGTGATAACGAACCCGCGTTGTATCTCTATCAAGTAATTGTGAGTTGTGGCTCTCGGATTTGAATTTGGCAATGCTTCGAGAATCAGATGAATTAAAGGCCTTTTTCTCGGCGTCGTAGGTGGCAGAATAATCAGTGACATTTCAACTTGGTTTTATGGCGAGAGTGGGCTAGAGGTCCACCTCTCAACGGGTACAGATAATCGTGGGTTAAGGAATTAAACAACTCTCGTCTTTTCAGGCCTGCTTCCTTGAACGTCATAGCTCATACTTGGCAAAGGAGAGTCAGTGACGTAGGTGAGGACATTATCTTTAAGTAGGTGACTGGTCAGCTATACTTCTACTGCATGCTGAGCATGCTTCTGGAGGAGGGTCAAATTCGTTAAGTGTCCAAGTTGCGGGAATAATGTTCCATACCGAAGACTCGTGAGGCTATCCAACCGGAATGCCATAAGTTGCCCGAAGTGCGGAAGGTGGATCAAGGTAGCAAGCAGGGGACGGGCTTCATTAATCAGTGCAGTTGTGGGCGGCCTGAGCTATGCGACGACGCTTTGGATTTTGTACAGCTCTTTCTCTTCTGTTGCCGTGATCTCATTGTTGCTTGTTCTGGTGTTCGCATTCTATTCAGTTAACTTACTTAGACTAGAGGTAGGAGAGGCACCGCGGGCACCCATAATTCCCTGGAGTACTGACACTGTCCGAGCAACCGTGACAAGATCTCATCAAGCGTTGACTTACTTTATTGGTGCATGCTTCGTGATACTGGGGATCATACTCCTCGAAGGCGGAAGCCTGCTAGTCAGCCTTGGACTTGCTCCCACATCATCCGATCCCTTGTCGATAGCCGAGTTCTCAAACGCTTTGACAACGTTTAACCTAATCCTTGAGGCAATTTCGGTACCGATATTCATGACGCTGTGTTACCTGATATGCAGAGTGGGGTCACATTTGAAGATCAGCGCGCTCCAACTCTCAGGGCTCCTAGGCATAGGGTTCCAGGTTGTGATACTTGCTCTTACTCCCGTGGCCGTCCAGACTCAGACGGGATACGAGCTTCTGTACCCGATGAACGTCATGTACTTCCTACATTTCAATAACTTACTGGTTGTTGCCTTCGACGCGCTCGGAGCAGGGTTCGTATTGACATTTGCCATTGGTTCCCTAATCGTGAACCAGAAGACTAACATTGACGAATGCACTGTTGCGGGAGTTCTCTCGCTGATTTCCGTTTTTCTCTTTTTGGTCTTTCCGTTCGGGCTGATTGTTTTCGGCTTTGCTCTTGTCGCGACAGGGATCAGCTTCGGGAAGATCAGGAAACTATCCTCTAGAGCAAATACAAATAACCAAAAGGAGAAGTAAAGCGCAGACACTGGCTGACCCCGCACCGCTGGGGAAACGATAAGCGACTTTCTTCGAGCGCTCTTTCTCTAGCTGTATAGTGTTTCTCCTCTAACCCTATATCTGTCAAGGAGTTCCTGTCTCTTGGCGGCATTCCAGCCTGCTACACCACCGTTCTTGCCCACGGATTGGTAGTAGCCAGTGATCCTCGAGTACCACTCCACGTTCTCCGAATTGCAGTTCGGACATGAGTCCCTTAACCCAGGCGAAGTCACATTACAGTTCTCACACGTCGTCAGATCCTTCGTATACGCGAAGTAGCCCAGCTGTGACTCTTCCGCCAACTTTCTCGTCAGCCTCGCTATAGCCTCTGGGTCAGGGTTCGCCTCACCTAGCCAAATGTGGAACATGTTGCCGCCAGACATTAGAGCCCAGAATGGTTGTTCTATTCTCAGTTTTTCTGAGAGTGAGATGCGTGCTGCAACGTTCGTATGGGTGCCGTTGGAATAGTAAATTGGCGCGTCAGTTCCATCGCCTGAGGCTCTCTGATCCCATGTTTTGAGATCGCCTTTCACCACGGTTCTTGATTCCTGCGGGTAGTGAATCAAGTCGGCTACGGCCATGGACTGTGCACACGACTCAGCTGGGGTTCTTGCTATTGCGAGGAGCAGGCCAGTCTCTTCTTCGAGCTCCTTTCTTATCTTCTCCATCTCCACTACGGTCCTCAGTGCAAATCTCAGTGCGTCATTGCTTTCGTGAAGTTGTTGCCCCACGTGGAACTGAACCATCTCGTTGACGCCAACTAGACCTATGATGTAACGAAGTGTTTTCACGTCTACGAGGGGAGGCATTGTAAGACCGTTCACTTTTGGCTGCATTGTCATGAATGGCAGAAGCCCATTTTTCATCTGTTTCTCCAACAGTCTTCTCTTTATCTGGAAATTGTCGATCGACATTCTCATGGTTTTCTCAATTTCTTCCCAAAGTAAAGAGTCATTGCCCTTAGCGATGTACGCATGTTGAGGCATGTTCAAACTGACCACTTGAATGGCTCCCCAAGAGAAGTGTTTCCCATCGACAAAATTCAGTTTGTCCCAGAATTCAGGGTCCTCTTTGGGTGAGCTGGCTTGGTCGTATGAGCAGCATTGATAGCAACCCAATCTGACACCGCCGTCTCCGCCGCTTCTGTAGCCAGGGATCTTATTCTCAAAGTATGGAATCCCATACTTGGAAGTGAGTTTCGCAGCAGCGAGATAGCAATCATCGTATTTGGGGCTCATGAATTCCTTGTCGTAAACTATTTCCATCTTGGGGAAGAAGAATGGCTTGCCCCACTTATCCCCAACCATTGCGACCTCGCATAGCGCCTTGAAGAAGTTGCGTGTTTCATCTTCGTAGTCACCATAGACGTCACTTAGCACCTTGCCTCCCATGACGACGTGTATGTCCCTGAATATCTTTGGAACACCAGGGGGCATCTCGATTGAAGCGAAGAGTAGTTGTCCGCCCCTTGCAACATACGCTTGGGTATGCTCAAAAAACAGCATTTGCGCAAGCTGTTTTATCCGTTCGTAAGGTAGACCTCTCATGTATGGAGCAAAAAACAGAGTGTAGTTATACCATCCCTGTCCGCCAGCCCAGTTAGTCTGAGCTGAAGCCAAAGCCTTAACTGAATGCAATACTGCCACTTCAGGATGCTTAGCTGGTCCCGCGACTGAGGTTCTTGCTCCAACACCATCAGGAAGCAATCCGCTGAAAAAGAAGTATCTCAAGTCATGGTTTTGACAGAATGGTCTCGTGGCGAAATATTCTAGGTCATGTATATGGATTCTCTTCTTCATGTGAGCATCCGCCAGGTAAGGTGGAATAACGGCGAGGAGGTTTGCTTCTTTGGCAGCCTTGTCAGCGACTTTCTTATGAAGAGTCTCTGGGTTGGGCTGACTATTTGCGTTCTCTCTTGCTTCAAACCCTCTTCCTTCCATGATCTTGATGTAATCGTAAACTGGCATTCCTACTCTTGTGTAGAAATTCCTGTAGATAGCATATCTAGGCTCTTTAGTTGCTTTAAACAACATCTCGGCGCAGATTAGCTCCCTAATAAGCGGGCCACTTACAAATGGAAGTCGCCTTATATACTTCCTGTATATTCTTTCTGCTAGCTCTTCAGCTTCCTCTCTCTGCAATGGAATAAGATCTGGATAATGTTCGACTGCAAGGACTGTCTCCTTAAGCAAACTGTCGACAATCTTCTGCTTGTCAAAGAACTCTATGATTCCTCTGTTTGTTCGAACTAGCGGTTTTCCTCGCTTACGGATCTGTGCGCTTTCAACCCAACTTGTGACATACGGATCATGCATTACATCCATCTTAAACTAGCCTCCTCCCATCTTGAGTAAATTGTCAGTCTCTTCTGACGAATTTAAGAATCTCATTCTTTCTCAGACTATTATTTGAGTCGAAGATCTCATTGGCCTTGAGCACCCTATTGTCGATCACAAGTGCTGGAACAGAGTATATATTCAGCATCAAGGCGTCGACTTTGTTTTCTGACTCGTCGATATTATGCTCAACATATTTCATGTTGCTAGAGTTGAGGAAACTCTTCAACGCCTTGCAGCTTGGGCAGTTTGTTTCTACAAACATCTTCACTACTTTTTCCTTGACGCCTGCCAAGAGTCAGACCTCCATTACCATTTCATGTTACTCTAAGAGTAAACCTCCATTCCGAAACTTGCTCACGATAATACCAGGAGAACACCATGATGATACCATACAGTTGCGCTTCGCTTGGTCAATTTCCGGACAGGTTACCTCTCCCTTCGTCGGAAGACAGTAATCTATTATTCGTCAAGACTTGCTTAAAAATTTTGTTGAGTAAATCATCAAGAAAATCAGATAATGCCTCGGGAGAATTGACATATATGTGTCAAAATGGCTAATCACATGAAAATAGAACATTTCTCGTCCCTAACTGGGCCATCACCAAGATCCAATATCAAACACGCATACACAAAAAATGGATAGATGGGATAGCGAGCTATCCGGCGTGCCTCTGTGTTACTACTCTTCCGATTCCTCTTCTTCCTCATCTTCGTCTTCCAAGTCTAGATCTTCGTCTTCATCTTCTTCCCAGTCAAGGTCTTCGTCCTCTTCTTCATCTTCAAGGTCTTCTTCTTCTACTTCTTCGCCTTTCACGTCAGGATTTTCCTCCTATAGTATTTCTTTGAAAGAGCGTGGAAGAGATCTTTTATTAAGGTAGCTTTATTGGTCAAACACAACCCAAATATTCTTGTTGCTACGGTTGATTTGAGGATTTAAATCTCATATCAAGCCATTCAGAATCCCAAGGAGTCGATTTTTCCCAAAGATAGATTGTTTCACCTTTTTTATCGTTTTTAAGCCCATCTTGGCAATATATTTGTAATAGCTATCCTTAAACCTCCAGATCAGATAGTCGCATCTGGGAGCATTCCAGACATCCCCTCGGGCCCTACTTGAAGAGTTTTGGCTGAATCTTTCGAAACTGGCGAGAAATCAGTTATGTTTTTATGCCCATATTGCCATTATCCAACTTACTTTGCGAGCGAGTTCTCTTGGAAGTACCCCAATGCCAACCAATCCAGGCGTCTTTTGTTACTTAGCCTATATGCCTTCAGGAAATCCAGACAGAACGCTCACTTCAGGTTACTTGCGTAGCTTGGGCTGTAACAGATTCAACAAGCTGTTTTGGCGTGTCCCAACGCACCGATTAGAAGACATAGTATCTTATCGCGGACTCGAAAACGTTGTTGTATTGAAACGTTCTAGAAATCTAGTGCGGCAAGCATTTGATTGCGACGGTGATATAGTAGAACTCTGCAGTTTTGTGGTAATCGCATACAAATCTAACACATCCTCAAAAAAGACTCGGAAGATCATCCAACGAGCGTTACAGAGAGCCCCATATTTCAAGCTTTGTCCTTCTGTTTATGCTTTTCCACAACTAAGGAAACCTAAGACACTGGAATACTACGGTCGCATTAAGCACGATGATAAGAAACAGAGGATAACCACTGCCGGAGAATTTTTCGATATCCTGAACGGATTAGATTGTAGGGTGTTGACACTACCAAGAATGGTCGTGATGAATTCCTCAATGTGCAGAATCCTTGTTGAGCGAATGAAAACGACTCGCAGAATTCAGTGCAGGAAATTAATTCAAGCCTGCAGGAATATCGCGAGTTCCATCAGTCTCCAGAGTGGATACTCCTCGACCAAGGCGCTCAAACTGAAGCTTTCTGAGGTCAAGTACAGATACCGCGCAATAAGGGCGGTCCTTACATTCTTCAAGAAGCAGATGAACATAAACATGAGCAAGGAACTAGTCAGAGTAAGCAAGGCCATTGGACTATGTTTACAAACTCTAAGGCAAGCGGAGGAGATGGGAGTTGTGGCTTCTGTCAAATCAGCCAACTGAGATGATTTTGTGAGTAATCGCTGGTTTGAGAGAAAACGTTTAAAAGCGAAGGATGACATTAATCTGTTCTTACTCTTAGGCCATTCATAAGGAGGGTCTTGAATCAAGAATGGGAAACCTTGAGTTCTGCCCAAAATGTGGGAAGCTTCTCCTCCCAGAGAAAGAAGGAAGGAAACATGTACTCAAGTGCAAGAACTGTGGAGCTACCTACCAGTTGAAGGATCTAGAGAGCTACAAGTTGAAAGTCCGACTGCCTCCTGAGTCAAAGGAACGACTAATAGTAGTAGAAGGTAGCGTGAAGAAAAGGGAACCGGAACTAACCGAGGACGAACGAGTAGAAGCATATCGACAAGCACTTGACTACTACCAGGAAGAGGAGGAGTCCCCCGAGGAATCCTGAGCAGCCATATTCTGGGCAATACTCAGACTGGAATGCTAGAACTTGCATAGTTAGCCAGATAGATGGCCACACCCTTTTCGAATTTCAACTAATTAACTTCGATATGAGGAACTCCGGAATTGCTCTAAGCAAAGCTCCTCTGTAAGGTCGAATTCCTCCAAGCACGTCTGTGACTCTCTTTCCCAATTTACTAGTAAGCGGAGTGTTCTTCTCAAATGACCCACTCATGAATCCACTCTTAAGAGCTATTCTTTGGAGCCACTTGCCCCATCTCAAATCACTGCCAATCAATCTTCGCCAGGCCAGTTCATACTTCCTTAAATATCGTGCGGAAAGGTCCCCGGCCTTGATTGCCTCTGAACAGATTTCACCAGCCAATCTACCAGCGACCATCGAATAATACATGCCTTCGCCGGATATCGCCGAGCAGTGCCCTGCTGCATCGCCGGCTACGACTAGATTATCACCATACGTCGGTGTAACTAACCCGGATAGTGGGCATAGTGCGGTCTCAAACTTCAGGATCCTGCCGCCTAGAAGTCTTTCTCGGGCAACGGGGTGTTTTCTGACAAAGTAATCCAGGTACTTCCAAAGGTTAACCCTAACTGTTGATAGAAGTGCTCCAACTCCTACTGTAACTAGATGGTTTTTTGGGAATATCCATCCATAGCCAAATGGGGACACGTCGTGTCCATAGTATACTTCATTTCTATCCCCGATTCTCTTTTCAATTAACTCATTTTCCAGTTCGATCTGATATTGGACACAGTGACCAAGCTGATTCGGTCTGAGTGCCGCGTGGACTCCAGTCTTCTTGGCAATTATCGAGTCAGTCCCATCTGCCGCTATAAGCAGGTCTGTACCGATCTTGTACAATCTTCCATCTGCTGTCTTGCATGTTAATTCGTATCGTTTGGCAAGCTTATCGTCTACACTCTTAGCTAAGTCAACAACCTTCATCCCTGTGTTGACATCCCCACCAGCCTTTCTGACTCTATTGATAAGGTATCGCCCGAGCACACCTCTGTCAACGTTCAGGGAGATTATGTGACCATAGTCTACTTCTTCCACTCTATGATTAGGTAGAATTACCCTCATTCCCCTGATCTCTCGACTTGCAAGTTCACAAGGAACACCCAGCAATCTTGCGCTGCCAATTCGTAGCATTCCGCCACAGGGTTTCTCCTCTCCTGGATTCGTGTCCTTATCGATAACCTTGACTTCAACACCGCTTTTCGACAGGATCTCTGCTGAAGCTAGTCCGGCTGGTCCTGCTCCAACAACTGTCACTACAGTCAAGGTCGCATCAGTCTCCATTCCTCTGGTCATGATAAGACTTAGATTCATGTTAGCCTGTGCTTGGTATTTGCATTTTGTGGTATCAACAAGGTCGACACATTTTTATCATAGATTAACCGTACTAGTAGAAAAAGCATTTTTAAAGAGGTCTAGCAAAACATGAGTTCCCTTCCTATATCTCTGAGTTTCATCCCCTATGGTGCTGTGATCGTCGACAATATTCCTCTAGTTCTCATAGTCTCTGGTCTCATCACGCTGATCTATGCGATAATTCGACTCAAGACGCCAAAAGAGGCGACTGGTCGCGTGCGCGCCTTAGAAACTGGTCTAGGTATAATCGCGTTCATAATCGGGTTGTTCCTCCCTATTGGAGCTGCATTATGCTTCGTAAACGGTGCATATGGTGCCTTCACAATAATACTTCTGCTAATACTCAGCGAAGCAGTCGTTCTCGGACCCATATCTAGAATAATGAAGAAGATTCCAACACTAGGGATAATAGCAGGGATATGCCTGATCGCGTCCTACCTTATCGCAACCTTTGTTGCAGCACTAATCCCGTCGTGGCTTGTATCTTACCTGCCAGCTGGAGTTAGTCAATGGATCATCATCATACTGATGGTCGTGATAACAATCTTCTTGTTCGTGGTATTGCTGTTCGCTCGCGGTCTTATAGAGATCAGTGGTCTAATTCTTGGAGCTTGGCCCATAATGCTGATAATTGCCATAGTATGCATAGTTCAAGGTCTACTGCTACTGGGCGGAATGAGTCTCACGCAGTTCATAGAAGGCGCAATTAAAGTTCCATGGTAGCCTGAAAAACTAGCCAACGACACTTGCAATAGAGATTGACAAACATTCATATCCTTCTTCTTATTTTTGGTATCTGAGCTTGATTTGTCCCGTTAGCTTTCAATGCTTTAGTGATTAATATCGTTGTTTCTGAACGATGAATCCTGGTTTGGGAAAATGAGGATCAAGAAAGGAATCGAAATAGTTGAGAATTTCCCTGCCATATTCGTGGAACCCATTGATACGCTTGTTATTGCTGATTTGCACTTGGGTTTCGAGCGAGAGCTAGCTGGCAGAGGGGTCTTTTTCCCTCATTTTCAATATCAAGATATCAAAGAGTCTATTTCATCGATCGTCAACAAAGTCTCACCCAGACAAGTCATCATTAACGGCGACTTGAAACATAAGTTCGGTGAGAGAACAGCACAAGAACTGAATGAAGTCGTAGACCTTCTTGGCTACCTCACTCAAAGTACTGAAAAAGTCATTGTGATACGTGGAAACCACGATAACTTCGTCAGAGGGTTGTTCGCGAAGTACCCGAAATCTGAATTCGTAGAGGAAGCCTACCGGGAGGGCGACTTCACATTCACACACGGACACGAGATTCCGCCCGGAATGGATAACCTTCAGTCTCAAGTGACAGTCATAGCTCACGAACATCCAGCGATAGCTTTGAGGGATGATGTTGGAGCAAAAGTGAAGCTAAGAGCGCTCCTTATCGGCACAACCCGTTCAAACAAAGATCTAATAGTCTTGCCAGCATTCTCCCCAATCTCCCTCGGGGCTGAGGTTAACCTAATCACCTCTGACGAACAAATACTCTCGCCTTTTCTGAAGAGTCACGTCCCATTGATGAGTATGAAACCATATGGCATTGACCCGAAGTCAGGGATCTTCAGTTTCCCGAAACTTCGATACTGGAAAGGCACCGAGATTAGAAAGGTATTTGACCACAAATCTTTGTGAACTAAGCCTGAGAATAGTAAGTGATCTTGGGTGCACATTTACAGATACCAGAATGCAAAATAATAAAACAAAAGTGTGGCTACCATAAAGAGTGACTTAATCCATCAGCGGCAGGTAGATTCGGTTGCGTGCAAAGGCATTTTGCCCTGGTCACATTACAGGATTCTTTGAAATCTGCGATCAAGCTAGTGACCCACTGAAACGCGGTTCGCGCGGCGCAGGCGTGTCAGTTAATAGAGGGGTAACTACGGAAGTTCTGCTGGAAGAGTCAGTTCGTCCCGTCGTTGAAGTTTTCATCAATGGCAAAATCGATGGGGCTCCAGTCACACGAAGCGTAATCAACCGTATCCTTGAATCGGAGAACGACGGTATCAAGAGGCGAATAATAGTCAACCACGAAACACAAGTACCAGTTGGATGCGGCGTCGGCTCAAGTGGTGCAGGAGCGTGGGGAACCGCCCTCGCGTTGAACCAACTGCTGAAACTCAACTTGACTAACGACAAAGTCGGACAAGTAGCTCACAGAGCTGAGGTGGAGAACCGAACTGGGCTTGGCACAGTTCCTGCTCAGCAAAGAGGTGGAATTGATATACGGACGAAACCAGGTGCTCCAGGGATAGGACACGTAGATCAAATTCCCTTCAATCCAGATCTGCGTGTAGTCTGCAGTTCTTTAGGCTCAATCTCAACCAAAATCATGCTATCCAACCCCAAGGTGAGGACCAAGATCAACGAATTTGGAGCGGGCCTTGTTCAAAAAATAGTTAAGAGGGCTTCTCCAGAGGAACTAATGCGTTTATCACGTATGTTCTCTGAGAAAACTAAGTTATTGTCACAGACTCTCCAAGCAGGTTTGAAGCTACTTGATGAAAAAGGATTCCACAACTGCAGCATGGCGCTATTTGGTGAAACAATCTTCACCTTCGTCTGGACAAGTGAGGTGGAAGATGCCACCAGAATCCTCAAAGAATGGAATGGGCGCGGCGAGACCTTCTCAGCCCAAGTCGATCCGATAGGAGCAAGGTTGATGGAGTGTGAACGCGATGACTGAAATCCCCGAAACACACCCAAGGGCGGCCTCCCTAAGAATCAGAGAGCGACTCATCGAGGGATTCAGACAAGGATACGTGGCAATGGCAGGTTTAATAGCTCACGGACGCGGAGAAGCCTTCGACTACTTCATAGGTGAAGAGAGTATTCCTTCATCCATTAAAGCGGCTAAAGCGGCTGCAGCGTCGTTATTGCTGGCAAAGAATCCAGTAATAAGTGTTAACGGAAACTTGGCGGCCTTAGCTCCTAGAGAAACAGTTGAGCTGGCTAAGCTCACCAACTCCAAGATTGAAGTCAACCTCTTCTACAGAACACGAGAAAGGGAACTAGCCATTGAAAAGGTACTAAAACAAGCTGGTGCAGTGAGAGTCTTGGGAGTCGGAGACTCGGCGGGTGCAATTATACCGGAACTCCACAGCGAAAGAAGGCGGGTAGATCCCAGCGGAATACTCATTTCGGATGCCGTTTTAGTCCCGATGGAGGACGGAGACAGAAC
>JAHPYV010000110.1 GCA_019058495.1 Promethearchaeati archaeon | reverse complement strand
GTGTCCCCGCTGTGGAGCTGCAATCACAAAGCCAGACGCCCAGTACTGCCCAATGTGCGGTTCCAGGCTCTAGAGGTAAGTGAGCAAGACGGTCTGCTGAACACGCGCTCTGACAATGCATGCAACCCCATAATACAGTTGTGCCAAGAAGGTATCATCCAATCTAGGAACGGCACACTGCCAGCCTTCTCGTTTTAGTATACGATGCATAGCTCAGCACGCAGAAGGAAACGATCGGAAGGGATGGCACCAGTGAGACAAGCTTCCCTGCAGAGTCTGCATTTCTCGCAAGCCTTTATCATTGCAGGTTCCTACCATGTATTATTCTCGGAAGGCAGATCGGAGTAGACTGTCACGAGTTGTAGGAAGCTCCCGCCCCCACCGTCAAGCGAAGGCCACCACTACAGTCCTCACTACGGAACTCCGTTAGAACCCGACTCAGAGTACTGCCAAAAGTGTGGAGGAAGAATACACTAGTGAACCCACGTTTCATGCTCTATTTATAAAGAAGCTGGCTCAATAACAATGTTGTTACGATGCAGTCAACTTCGTGCCGAAAAGACGGTGAGCCAATGTGTCAAGACTTCAGGCAATACTGGATAGAAAGAATCAGAGAAGAACGAGACTGGAATCAGCCTTGAACTCGATCGTTAACCAACTACGCAAGATAGGCTCGTTAAAAATAGTTCTCTTTGGCTCGCTTGCAACACGTGAAGTCGACGTTAATAGCGACCTAGACCTCCTTGTGATAATGCCTGAGACCAAGGACGGAAGGGAGTGGTCGAGACTCATCTACGACAAGGTCGAGCGGGGCGTCGCCTCCGACATCATCGTCTTTAACAAGGCAGAGTTTGAAAGAGAACTCCCAACTAACAGCTTCTTGAGACAGATAATCGAATCGGGGAAGGTTGTCTATGAAAAGGCCGACCAAGGATGAAGCCACTAGATGGCTTACACAAGCAGAAGATGAATTTGCAGATGCGGATGAGTTGAGGAAGAGAGGAAGATTTTATCTTGCCCTCTTCCATTTCCAGCAAGCTGCGGAGAAGGCTATGAAGGCATACCTCTACCTGAAAACCAAATCAATTGAAGTCTTCTATACGCACTCGTTAGACGACCTTCTGAGATTAGCCTCGGAAGCAGACAAGAGCACGAGCGCAATCGCAACTGCAAAGAAGCTGGACAGGTACTATATACCCACCCGCTACCCGAACGGGCTCCCAGGCGGAGTTCCATCAAGATACTTCGATGACCCGAAAGAAGCGGAGGAAGCAATGCTCCTTGCTAAGCAGGTCATCGACCTCGTGAAAAGAGAATTCAAAGAGAGATAAAGAGCGCATAGTCTCTTCTCGTATAGTGACGACATCTTCAAGAATTCGGTCCCGCAGTTCCTCTCTTACTGCTCTCTCTGAAACAATATCCACTTTTACTTTGAGGTTCTCTTCAAGCAAGTCACCCAGACCAACCAAGTCAAACAACGTAGCTCCCTCAAGAAACCTCACAAGGACATCCACGTCACTATCCCGCCTCTGTTGACCGCGCGCGTGGGAACCAAACACCCCAATGATCTCCGTTCTGTACTCCGTCCTTATCCGTTCTTCATGACTCCTAACAATGCTTATAATGTTCTCGAGATTTGTCCCCATGCTTACAACCTCCCCCTTCATTGGCTGAAGAAATGGAATCCGATTTATGTCCTGAGGCCTTAAAGTGCGTTTCATGTCACACAGTATTTGATCCTATATTATAATGTAAGTTACCAGCCCCTTGAAGGGTGTTAGCTTCCGAGCTTGCAGGCTATTATTTCTTTTGCCAGTTCATCCTTGGCATTGCGAGGGCGATCGGAGGTCAATTTGGCAGCATCCAGTTGTCCGCGATTGTCGCCGCATTTTGTGTGACGCTTTTCGCAGCTGGCAGCACTTGTTTACATGACCCTGAAACAGAGATAGACTCAAGCATGCCCGATTGACTCTTGATATCCTCTCCTCAGAAACTGAGGCCAGCAAGGAGCAACGTTGATTAGGAAGGTACCAACCAAATGTCCCATACAGAACATTCTGCATCAAAGGCATGTAGGTCGAAGACCATGTTCACAAGCTTTGTTTTTGAGAACGGCCGCAAAGTGAAAACCCCTCTATTGGACGGTGTTCTGGAACGCGCCATGCGACTTATGAACAGCTGGCTCACCAAACAGCCTGACTTAGCATCCATGCCGGAAAGCATCCTATTCTACTACGCTTTAGAAAGCGCCGACGTTATTCGCATTCTCAACGCATTCCGGAAGGCTGGCATCCCGCGCGCAGACGCTCTCATGAAAGTCCACAGTCACCTACAGGAGTTTCTAACCTTTTCAAGTATCGTCGCCTTCATGGGCTCTAACACCTGGTGCCTCAAACCGAACGCGAAGACACCTCGCGACCCGGCAGCTCCACCAGTTTTCGGCGGCTACAAGAAAAACCTGCCCCAAAAAACTTCCGAACCTCTTGAGCGCCGGCTGACTGAGGCGGAGTTGAGAGAAAGAGAAGAGTTCCAAACCAGTTTACCCAAGCTCATAGGTCCTGAGGCGACCGAGCATCTCCTGCAGGCGATGCTTGCATATCACAAATGGGCTCTGAAAGCACGTTAGAAGACTCGGGTGTTGTGGAAGCAAGGACAAATCTGGGAACGCAGAGTTGATCTGAGCGAATATCGCGTATCCCTCGGGAGTAAAGCGAAGAAGCAATTGCAGACCCTAATCCAGGGATCTATGAAACACTGACTAACATCATGAAGCTACTTCGTGCTCTTCAGCATTGCTCTTCTGATTGTCTGCAAAATGAAGACAGCGTCCCGTCTAGCTTTCGAAGCATCTTCTTTACTATAACTCCTTTCCACGTAGAAAGCTGGAGCTCTCGCCTCCGCCAGCCATTTTGAAGATTGTTGTATCCTTGCCAAAGTATCCTCTGAGAGAGACACCCCTTTTTCCTTAGCCCCACTCAAGAAAATCAAGCCGACATCATGCACCTTGGGAAAATCCATGCCAAGCACCTTCAGGGCGCCTTTAAGTGACAGCTCAACAACTTCTTGAGAGCGCCTTACCGTAAGATTCCAATCCTTGTTTTCCACGGCGGTCTTCAATTCCCATCGCAGAATCCTTTCAGCCTGAGTTATCAGCCTCTTGCCAAGCTCTCTATTGGAACTCATAGCACGAATTCCTCTCCCAGCTTCAGGTCAGGCTTCAAGTCCCAGTACCAGCTTCCATTGCCGAGCTGTACCTTCTTGGAGCCAAGAGAAGACAAACGCTTCTTCAATGCTGAAAGTCTTCCCTTGAAGTAGCCGCCATCATCAAACAGAACAATCGAATCTTCTACCATGTCCAGAAAGACATAATGATTCTCATCTGCCTCTGCCTTCGATAAAATTAGGTAGCTCAGACATGGCATCAACCCTTCCCTTAAGTACCTCTCGTAAGAAACATTTTTCCTCATTCCTAATTCGATGTCGACAAACGGTTTCAAACGTTCATAATGATCATCTGAGACCTCTTCAAGTACAATCAGAAGATCAATATCACTCTCCTTTTTCGCTTTTCCCCGAGCGACGGAACCAAACAAGACAACTGAGATAAGGTTGCCTTTGCATAGCTGCACAACGTTTGATAAAAATTCCTGGATCAAAGGTTCATAGAACGTATAGTCGTACGGTCTCGAATCAGCCATCCCTAACTGCCACCAGCCAACAACATTACTTGTCTCAAGTCCAACTGCCTAGACTCAATAATAAGATCGCTTAGCATTAATAAATATACGATTCTTCACTAATAGTCGACTAATCGCTCATTACACCACATCGGCACAAATCAGAAGGATCCGCAAGTATTATGCAAACAAATTCGATGCACACATGTAGCACAGACATATATAAGCGTACAATCATCTAACGGCATATTACGAAATTCCATGGAATGGCGACCTTGTTGCAGCGCAAGCCCCCATCTTCGACGCCCATCGGCGTTATTGTCAACATTAGCCTGATTTTCATTGGCGCCCTCGCGGCGACTGTCTTAGTTCTCCCTACCCTCACTTCCCCTCCGCAGCCAACGCGCGCGCGGAACGGTTGAGATACATTAGGTCTCAAACATGACCTTGACTGCCGATTAGGACCTTGACAAGTCTGACTGTCTGATTCTTGAATTTCAAAACGTTTCTAGCAAGCTCACTCAGCGTCAAACCTAGCACGCGCCCTAATTATGTCCCTCACTCTTTTCTTCTTGGTTTAGTCGGAGGTAGTGCCGCCTTAAACGGTTTCCACAAGCGATTGAATAGTGGCCTGCCCACTCCCCACGCGAGTACGATGCCAGCGATCTCATCCACAATATAGTGCTGCTTGATGAATAGCGTCGAGAGAATAACTCCTGCGGCTATGACAAACGTCGCGATCGCCACTATCTCTGTCGTGCGGCTAACCCTCACTTTACTGTACTCGTACCACGTGTAGAAACATACGGTGGAGACCGCGGCGTGCAGGCTTGGGAAGCAATTGAAAGGCGTATCGGTCGTGAATATATCATACACCTGAGCCTGCCAGAAGTTACTCAAGCTCAACTGCGGAAGATAAACCAGCCGCCACTGATAAGTAGACACAGGGAACACAATGTAGATCAACACAGCGATGAGACTAATAATTACCAAGGACCAACCCAGAGCGTACCCTTTCTTGTACTCGATGAAAGCGAAGTAAAGCATGGTTAGAATAACCATTCCGTAAAATAGGAATCGGTAGAAGATCACCATTTCAGGGACAAATGGGATCGCGTCATCCAGACCGCCTAAGAGTAGCCGAAAGCCAGAGCCAACTGGGTACAATTGTCCAGTCCAATCATAGAGGAAAGTGTTTAGAAGAACGTAAAAAAGCACGAGCATCAGAATAATGTTGCCAACCGCGTATGTTATGTAAACGCTGGCTCTAGTCGACTTGCCTCTGAAAAAAACTCTCTCAATTCCCCTTTGAAACTTATCATGGAGTTTCAAGATGCGCCACCTGCAAAGACAGAGTCATTTCAATGAGTGTCGAATACTCGTCTAGCCATATAATCGTATCGCATGCCTGCAGCTTTGCATGAGAACACGAGCAACACCGAGCTCACTGAGTCAGGGGCTTGTCCATCTGCAGCGCCGACAGGAAGCCGATAAGTATTTCAGCTATCTCAGATCCACTCTTATCTGGTGTTCATGTGAGTCGCAATGAGGTTATTCTTCTTAGGGACAGGTCGGTAAGAATGCTCAGCTCCGCTGCAAGTAGCCTAGCTAAAGGAGACTATGATATCGCTGCTTTCATGGCGGAGCAATCTGTCCAGCTCTACGTTAAATCCATGCTTTTTGAGTTCGCAGGCGAGATCCCGCGCATTCACGTCTTAAGGCAACTACTAAAATCCCTGAAAGCCGTAGTTGAACGAGCTGACCAGATCGACCAGTTCGTGGCGAAGAACAGGAGTCTACTCATTAGGCTTGAGGACACCTACATAAATTCACGATACGTCCCAAGAGAGTACGAGAAAGAGGAAGCAAAGGAACTCGTAGACTTCGCCCAGGAGGCAATAGAATTTGCTAAGCATCTTAAAGGCAAAACTTGAAATCAGGAGACTAGCTCAAAATTGGCGCCCTTGGGGCAAGAAGATAGCCAAGGCTGCTCGAGTAACCCTGGGCAACTGCCAAGTCTACGTCTTTGGGAGCGTTGCCACAGGATCAGCCGCGGGAGCCAGCGATGTCGATATCCTCGTAGTCTGTCACCAGTTACCTGAAGACGGCAGAAGCAGAGGAGACATAAAGGCAAAAATAGAGGAGGCCGCTCAGCTACCACTATACCACCCGTTCGAGATCCACCTAGCAACTAACAGAGAAATAGAAGCGAACCCGATATATCGGACGGCAGTTCAGGAAGGTATACCATTCTAGAGAGCTATCACAGTAAGAGGATCGGTCCGGTTCCTATCACGTATCATTATGGGAAGGCAAATCAGAGTAGAGTCGTGCATTCGGGCCCACTAAGCACCGTTCCACGAACACAGAAGCACTTATAGCTTAAGTACCCAAGCCTGGAAGGGGGCAAAAGCCTTGGACGAGACATGGGCTGAAAAATGGCTTAGAGAGAGAAGCAGAGAAACGAAAAAAACAAGAGGAAAAGCGATGAGAGCCGAAGCCTGTGAACGGGCATACCTTTTATTCCTGTTTGCGCTTCTTCCTTTCTTTATCTCCAAGAATGCAGTTAGCACTTTCATGTTCTTATCATGATACTCCTTGAGGATCTTACCTATCGAGGGATCACGCGAGGCTTGAGAAATGAATTCGAAACTCAAACCGATATTTCCCTTGCGATCCATCAACACGCGATCAATCAGATCCCCAAGACCATCTGTCAGTTTTTCAACTTCGAATGGACTGAGTAACATCTCTCTGAGGGTCTTCTCCCATTCTTCAATAATAGCTTTAAACAGCTCTTCCTTGCTATCCTTATAAGAGAGAGGATTGATAATCATGTCGCGTGGAGGAGACACTGCCCATTGAACCCGACTAATGCATTGCGCTCAAGACTCGCACGCGACAAGGAACGCGAGCTAACGCAGCAAGCTGTGATGCTCCGAACAATGGCTCCTGGAGAAACTCTTAAGATCGTGTCTGAACTGACTGACTTCGCAATCAAGATCAGCAGGGTGACTGAAAGCAGTGCAGAAGAGAAGGACCATTGAAGATCTGACGAAGGACTTTGCAGCAACACTCAAACAACTACGCATCAAATATGCAATCGCCGGCGGAATCGCCGCCACCAGCTGGGGCAACATAAGAACCACATTGGACATAGATGTTGTCATGGACATCAAGGAAGAAGATGCAGCGGTTCTGGTCAGCGCGCTAAGCAAACGGAATTTCTCGGTGAACGAAAAGGACATTGTCAGGGCTCTAAGAGAAAGGTCACATTTCAAGATATTCGATGACAAGTCAGTTCTTCACATCGACGCAAAAGGTGCATACGGACCAAGAGAGCTTGAGACCCTGCGCACCAGAAGGAAGATCCTCATCGACGAAATTGAGTGCTATTTGGCGTCTCCTGAAGACATGATCGCCAACAAACTGTTCTCGAGAAGTGAGCAGGACGCACGTGACGCTGAAGGTATATATGCAAGGCAAATCCAGCACCTCGACATGAACACCTTGAGAAGTACTGCTGAGAGGCTGGGCGTGTCTGAAGAACTGACCAAGATGGAGAAGAGAGTCAGAAAACGCATTGATGACTTGACCTCTGAACACTCCGCATAACCAAATGAGGTGCCGCGCAATCATCGCGTTCTATCATCAGAATTGACTTGAAGTTTCTTTTCCAAAAATCATTTGAAGAAAAAATGAGTGTTAATAGCAATACGCAGCAATCTTAGTACGCTGAACCGAATAGTGCGAGATAATGATACTGAATAATAAAACTGAAATGATTTAGTGATAGAAGATTATATTTTATCTCCTACGAGCAGAATCCACTAGGATACATGCGATCAAGGACCCGTAGACTCGTCGACATACCAGCCGACAACTTATACTGGATCCTCAAGAAACACATCAGGCGCGATGTGTGAGAAGTACAATTGTATGAACACATCAATCAATTAGTCTTCTTTGGTGAGGTCTTCTAGAGTCCTTTTTACGTGTGGCATAATCCTCGGTATGTCTTCTTTAAGTACTTTCCACACACTCTCAAGGTTTACACCAAAATAGAAGTGTATGACCTTGTCTCTCATCCCGGCAATATCCTTCCACGGAACCTCGGGGTGCTTCATTCGAATTTCGTTTGGGATATGCCTCGCGGCTTCGCCCATAATTTCAATGCATCTCAAGACAGCGAAACTAGTCTTCTCGTCTTCAACAAAGCGTTCATATTTCATTCCTTTAGTAAAATTTAGAGCACGTTTCATGTTCTCAAGGATGTCGCTGACGTAGATGGAGAGATCTCGTTTCATACGTTCACTGCCTCACTGAGAATTCTGTCTCGCAACTCAGGCCTAATATCCGCCTTGGGGATAAGGTCAACCTTAACTCCCAAGAGATCAGACAGATAATTCTCAAGGCTTACCAGCTTGAGAAGACTCACGGGCTCTTCGAACTCCACCAAGACATCCAGATCGCTTCCACCCTTCTGCTCTCCTCTCACATAAGAGCCGAAGAGCCCGACGGACTTGACTTTGAACTCCTCCCTGAGGACAGGAAGAATCTCTCTAAGTTTCTTCTTCGCGACCTCAATATCTACGAACATAACATCTACCTCTCACGGTACAACAACAATGATCGCTGAGCGCACTGGAACACATGGCCTTTATCGTTAATGCTCCTTATCTCAATTACTATTGTGGTCTTCGCCCTTCCTTGTTCAACCTGACTTAGCCAAGGAGTCTAATGCGAAGCAAAGCGGCTGGGGGTGTGCAAGAAGCGCAACTAGTCCAAAGGCGACAAAGGAGTCTACGAATGGTTGCAACTGGACCAGCCGCTACGAGGTACCAAGAATGGTGTAAGGAAAGTACCTCAAAGTACTATACCAGCTACACGAATCCAAGGGAACACTCGACATGGATCGCGCAGCTCTCGAGAAGCTTTGCAGGGACTGCGACTTGGGAAAACTCTGCCCCGAGAGAGCCAACCTGACGATATACCGCCTCGAGCTGACTGGCTGACTTGCGTTGCCATAAGCGGCTCCACTGTCAAAGACTATGCCATTAATGATTTAATTGCTATTATGATTGCTATTACTATGGCGGTGGCCACGACGATGATTACTATCCTCTTTGCTACGCTCATTGGCGTTTCTCAGTCCTCTCTCCATTCTCCATATTCAGCTATAGTGGCT
>JAHPYV010000109.1 GCA_019058495.1 Promethearchaeati archaeon | reverse complement strand
CTGTACGCGTCTTCTTCGTTCAGGTTCTCAAGAAGCAAGTAAATTGAATCGGGCTTGGTGTTGACCTCTTTCATAACTTCATGGTAGAGTTCACTTTTGTTCTCTAGGGCGACCATTTGGATATTCCTTAGATACTCCCTGAAGAGAGGGTGGTATATCTCGAAGAGTTCTCCTTCTTTTTGTCCTGTGTCTTTCAGAATTCCTTTGCTTCTGAGTTCAGATAGTTGGGCGTCAATGGATCCTGCTGACGTAATTAGTTTTCCTTTTTCTTTGGAGAATGCTTCTATGAGGGATAGTGTTAAGATCTTAGGAGCGATTGCAAGTCTATATGCGATTATCTGTGCATCTTTGCTGAGCGTGTTTACGACTTCGCTGTGAAGTTTATCGATTCTGTGAATCAAGTCGTCATGTGGCAAAGCCGCAAGAGAGCTGATCATCTCTTTTTCATTATTCCTGTTTAGGCAGACATGGATCAAACATGTGGCTATATATGGATACCCCGCTGAGAGAACAATGATTCTCCTTACGATCTCGTCTGGAAGCGAGTACTGTTTCGCTAATCTAGCTATGCTTTGGTCACTGAGTACTCCGACTGTGTATCTCTCATAGGAACCGGTTTTCAGGGCTGTTTTATCTACGTAGGGTGAGGCGATCTCAAGAACGAACCTTAAGGATGTGTTTCTCCGCGAGGCCTCAAGAATTAGGCTGACTGATTCTTTGTTCAACTCGTTTGCATCTTCTATGAAGATTATTTTCTCTCCAGATTTCTCCATTGATTGTAGCAAAGAGCTTTCACTAGATGATTGAAGGCTGAAAGATGGTGTCCCTGTCAAGGGTGTAAATGGTAGCGAAAATGATATCCCTGCGGTTTTTTTGGATTTATGGAGCCCAAAAATCCGACTCATCTCTTCGTAGAACACAGAGGGCGATGCGCCTACTTCGTGGCAGCTTCTCTTATCTTTCTCAAAGTCTTTCAACGCAACCTTTACCAGGTTCGTTTTTCCGATTCCACGTTCTCCGCTGACTACAACAATCCCATATTTTCTGATTCTAATCTTGAGTTCATTGATTTCGGTGTCTCTGCCTACAAACTCGGAGCCGTAATGGGGACGAAAAACCCTTGCGATCATCATTCCACTCCCAAGAATCTTTTGCATCTAAGAGACGGATCAACAAACTCCTTTATTTGAGTATTCGAACCTGGCTGGATTATGTTGTGCAAGTGGGGCAGGCTTTCAATTCTGAGGACAAGAGGAAAATTCAGTTATCACCCTCGTTCTTGCTTGCTCTTGATGATACTCATCTCATAGCATCATGGGTTCTCGAAAGGCATCTATTTCTTTGCGCGGCTGCCTTTCTTGGGAACATATTCTTTGAGAAAGTCGCGCGACAACCGTGTGAAAAGAGAAGGATTTATGACTACTGCAACTAGTCATCTTAGGCAGAGGCGATGCTCATCTCGTGCAGGATGAGGAACTGAATGCATGCGCGACAAGACCGATGGATCTTGTTCGTATTGGGCAAGAAAAAGGCTGACTTGGAAGAACTGAGGAAAGCACGGTAAACGTGATGCTTGGGGTGGAAAACTGATCCAGTTGCAGGGTGCGGAACCAACTATCTGAAGAACCTTGTCCTTGCTTGTAGCAGATGCAGTATGCAAAGATGATCTAACCTCATAGCGATTTCGGAGGCACCCCTAGCTTGGGTGTCACCTTCTCGCGCGATTGGCGGGATAACAGCTGAGGATGGTATTTGATATGAGCAGCATTGAGACTCTCGATCAGATCAAGAAGCTTGTCGAGGACAAAGTGGAGGAGAGTAGGCTAGTGGAATTTAAACAGGACATAAGCGATCCGCACGATGTCATAAAGGAAGTCACTGCCTTTTCAAACGCTGACGGTGGGGAACTGATAATCGGCATAATTGAAAAAGATAGCGTGGCCGTGGGTCTTAACCCCATAAAGAAGAAGGGGATCGGAGAGAGAATTGCACAGATCATTGAGCACAATACGGAGCCAAAACTAGAACACTTCAAGATAATAGTCATCGACGATGATAACGATGAATCAAGGGCATATGTAGTTGTGGGGGCTGAAAAGAGTCCGAAAGCTCCTCACATGGATACCAAGGAACATAGATACTATGTGAGGAGAGATAAGCGCTCCGTACCTATGCTTGACAATGAAATAAAGGCACTTCTCTTTCGGAGGAGCCATGCACTGAGCCTTGTTTCAGAGATTGCGAGCAACAAGGGAATAGCACAGAAGACTATTAGACGTGTAAATGAGCTTACGGGACTCAAGAACGGTGTCCGAAAACCTTTCCTATTTATCCCTCTGAAAACAGAGGCTTGGAAGGCTTTTCAATACTCTGGTTACGCTTCTATCGTGGATACGCAGATCCTGGTGAAACTGGTTAGTGCATATAATCTGGTGCACGAGATAAACAGCATTATTGAGTTCACAAACATCACTTTTTCAAACCAGATCATCACAACGCCCATAGATAACAACCGGCTAGATATTGGAATATATGGTCCAGCTTTAATCAGAGACAGGCTTCAGGAACTCAATGGACGCTTGACAGATATTGAAGGTCTACTCGGAGGTTCTTCCTTGCAGAAGAGGAATGCTGAGAACTTGTGACGTGGCGAAAACAAATGGGGGAGGTAATTGAAGGGGTAACTGCGATGACTTCTTGTACACCAGCATCCGATCACTTCCTTTGGCGCTTCTCGAAATGGGAGGTTTAAGAAGGTGGTACGTCATAATTCTAGCGATATCACAGCAGAACTGTAGTTCGCGAAAGGCGCGCCTACAATCAAACGATTCAAAAAGCACTCGCTACATGAAAGCGCCATCTTGGGGATAATGGACTCATTCTTAGAGAGTGAACTAACAATGAAAGTCGGGGATCTTCTCTCTCAAAGGAAAATGGATTACTTCTACATCATGCACTTGAGTTACGATGGGCGTGAGAGTGAAAAGCTTTGGGACTATGCTCGTCAGAATAGTCAGATAGGTCTTCAGTTACCCGATATCGTTACCAATGACTGGAACAAGATCAAGGGATCCATTAAGAAGGGTTCCATTGAAAGAGTCTGGACTAGGCAGTTTGAATTGTTCTGCAATAAAATAAAAGTAGGGGACATCGTTCTAGTCTTATGCGGCTGGGATTCACTCCTTGGGATTGCTGAAATCGCTCAGCCTTACCAGTTTGTTAGAAGCATGGGATATTCTTCAATCACACAAACGGGGATATTCTTCGACCATGTGAGAAAAGTTAGTTGGATCGAGAAATATGCCTATTCAAAACGCCTTATGATACCACAACCCGCCAAGGGATTCAACAATACGCTATCTAGAGTTGAACCGACTACTAAACGTTGGATGGCTTTAACTAACCTAAATATCTAGAATCGCGCTCCAACGGAGTTAGATCTCTGTCATTTTAACTTTTTGCATTCATCTAGGTTATCTGTATCCAGCATTGGATTTGCAGCGTCGGGTTACGTTCTTTGGGTAGTTTGGGCATCTCATAATTCGCAGCTCCTTCAGTGGCCGACTCGATCCTACCTCATGTTCTGCAATCATCCGCCTATCCGTCAAGCAGGCATTTGCAAAAACGAGTGTGGCGCAATGATTGGTGGCCTCGATGGCTCCCGGCTTGGCATCCAATGTGCTTCCGTTGCCGATTCTGACCTCGTTTTCCCGTGGTTCGTGAGCAGAAATCTGGGATAATATCATGTCGCTTTCCAGTATTGAGCTTGCTCGGTTTCTCCAAGACTATCTATCGCTTAGTGGGCTCTTTCGTTCTGGTCGAAGTATGCCACTTTTACGGATAAATACCGTCACGCATTCTCCTCATGCTTCATTGAAGCATCGTCAAGGACTCAGCTCGCTAAGTTTTATAGAGGGAGTTCATGATGTTATGGTGTATCCGCGGGTGGTCGTGACAGATCGTGAGAGTGAAAGTGGTTAACGTCGTCGCAACATCGGATCTGAGGCAAAGTGTTGACCTTGAAAAGATTGGCGACCTCAAGTTTGGTGTTCATGATGATATGTTTTACGGTGGGCGCGTTGCTTATCTTAAATCACCAACCATGAAGGGCAGAGTATCCATCTTCCGTAGCGGGAAAATGATTAGCGTAGGAACAAAGAGTAGCGAAGAGGCTTTCGACGACCTGAAAACCGCAATGGAAATCATCGTTGATGCAGGTCTGACCAAGCCAATTACACTTAACATGGAAGTTAGGAACATGGTTGCGTCTGTAGACTTGGAAAGAGAAGATATTGATTTGAACTTATTCGCGAGCAAGTTTTATGAGGTTACTTACGAGCCAGAACAGTTTCCAGGAGCGATCTGTCGGTTGATCGATTTCCCAGGCGTAACTATTTTACTTTTCTCAACTGGGAAAGCTGTCATCACGGGCGTAAGAAACCTCGACCAGCTTAGCAGAGTAGTCAATCAGATGGCGTCTTTTCTGGCTAACCTGTGAAGACCTGACGCACTTGTTCAGGTTTTATTTGAAAACTTGGATACCGTGGAATGGAAATGTTACCCTTGTACTGTTATGCAACCTGTTTATATACCCCTGTCTTGGATTAGGTCTTTGTGAACAAGGCGGCTGCCGGGCTTGTAACGACACGTACGACTATCATCTAATTGCTCAGAAGAATTGCCGTAATCGTTGTATAGAGACTAGAACGAACGCAGATGCCAACCACGCTGCAAAGAAAGGCTCCATCGAGTGTGTAGCCTTCGATAAATATCCCATATACTAAAATAATAGAAAACAATTAGAACAGACATCTGCAAGAGGATGAGGGAATGTCCAAGATAAGCACGTTCAAGCATGAACTTGAGAGGCTGGTCCAGAACTGCGACCTGTTTCTACGAACAGGCGAGCTTCAAAAGGGAAAACCGGAGGAAAACACTAAACAGCAGTTGATTAGACCTTTTCTGGAATTGCTGGGATACGCCTTCGAGAAGGAGATTATACCGGAATTCAAGGTTTCAACGAAGATGGGGCCAGAATGGGTTGACTACGCACTTGTGAATGAGGAGAGTATCCCGCTGGTCTTTGTCGAAGCTAAGAGTCTATATTCGAAAAACGTACTTTCGTTTAAAGAAGTAATAATAGGGTACTTGAAGGACTACAACAAACCAGAGAACAAGGTCAACAAGGAAGGTTTCGTTGTCTCGTGGGGAGTCCTGACTAACTTCAAGGAGTTGCATTTCTTCTACGTTGGTGAGAAAGAACCCTTTCTATCTCTCAAGTCGGAAGAATTCGCGGCAAACGCAGAACTGATATGGAATCTACTCGGGTACAACAATCTAAAAAAAGATAGAATAGCTGAGGAGTATAAGGAGAAGACTAGACGGGAACTTGACAAGGAGTTCCTTGACGACCTTAAGAAATGGAGACTAGTTATTGCGAACGGTTTCTATCAGTCGCATCACGAATTATCAATAGAGGAGATAAAGGAGGCTTCTCAACGATGGATAGATAGACTAATCTTCATTAGAATCTTCGAGAACAAGGGGTTACTTCCCTATCATTGGATCAGAAAAGTTTACGTATCCTGGCAAAAAGACACAATTAACAAGCAAGCAAGCCCATTCTCTGATGAGTTGAGGAAGAAATTCAGGGAATTCGAATCTATATATAATACTGATCTTTTCAAGCCTGATCTTTGCGACACATTGGACATTGATAATAAGTTCATAAGTGAGGTAATCAAGGTATATGGACCGCCAGACGCAAAGATCCAAGAAATAATCAGACCAGGCCAGCCTCTACTTGATGATGCTGGAATTTATGGTTACAATTTCAACTCGCTTACCATAGACGTTCTGGGATCCATCTATGAACGCTACTTGGCGTATAAGATAGAAATCAAGAATGGCAAGGTCATGATTGAGGAGACCCGCGACCTAAGGAAAAGAGAAGGAGCTTATTATACGCCGCAGTACGTCATAGATTACATTATTGACAACACGGTAAAACCGAAGGTTGAGCCAATTCACAATGCGAGTTTGAAGTTATTGCGCGAAGGCAAATATGGAGACGCGCATTCTAAAATAAAGGATATTTCAAATATCAAGGTACTCGACCCGGCGTGCGGCTCAGGAAGCTTCTTGATAAAAGCTTTTGACAGAATCGCGCGGTACTATATGTCGTACAATGCCGAAGTCAGAAAGATAATCGAAGAAATAAAGAAAGGCTTGAACCAATCTCACAGTCTAGAGATCTATTCTGATATGCCTATACATATTGGTGATGTCGGTGAAAGCATTGTATTGAACAACCTCTTTGGTGTAGACTTGGACCCGCAAGCTGTGGAGATCACGAAACTGAATCTGTGGCGCGCCTTAGTTCTTCTGGAACCTGATAAATATGATTTCGGGACCATCCTAAGCAAAGGAGAATCTAAGAAGTTGCCGCCTCTAGATGATAACATTAGATCTGGCAATTCTCTGATTTCAGGAACCGATGAAGAGCTAAGAACATACTTCGGAGAAGAGTGGCAGAAACTGAAGCGTTTCAATTGGAGCGAGATGTTCAAGAATCTTACAAACAAAGACGGTATTGATGTTTTCGATGTTGTGGTTGGTAATCCACCTTATGTGAGCTTTGGCCTCAGAGGCGTTGAAAGAATCGAAAAGGAATTAGAGAGCTATTTTAGGAGAAGATATCCTGATTCCGCAGAATACAAAATAAGCCTATATGCAATCTTCATGAATCGCGCAGTCGATCTGATGAACAACAGGGCCATGTTTGGGTTTATTCTCCCAGATAGCTTCTTGCTAGGAAGGTACTTCTCCAAGATCCGAAGGTACATTCTAGATAAGACCTGCATTATCGAAATTCTAATGATCCTTCAGGACTTCTGGTCCTATGGTACGGTGGGGAGAAGCGTAATAATATTGCTACAAAAAGAACAGGACAAAGAAGCACGAGGAAACAATGAGATAGTAGTTAGGTTATGCCCCATTTTAGAGGATTTGGGTAAGAGGAATTACAGGACCTATTCCTATGAACAAGAGTATTTCGATCGAGTTCCTTATACTAGGTTTAGGCTATTCTTTGATAAACAAAGCAAAGACTTGGTAGACAAACTTGAAAGGAACACTGTCAGCTTAAAAGATATCGCAAGCATCCATACTGGCGTGCGCTCCAAAATCGGGCAGAAGAACATAATTAGCACCAATAAAGAAGGCGAAAATTGGCATAGAGGCCTTATTTCCGGAAGTGAGATCGGTAGGTACAACCTAGCTTGGGATGGTCATTTCCTAAACATTGATCCTTCCATACTGTGGAGCGGAGGGTGGGATCCGGAAATAGTTCTGAATGACAAATTGATTATGCGGCAGACTGGGGATAGCCTTTACGTGACCTTTGATGACGAGAAGTACTATCATCTGAATAATTGCCACTCGATCGCGCCAAAGGACCAATCGTACAGCTTGAAATACATACTAGCGATTCTGAACTCGAAGCTTATGAATCACTACTATCATTTGATAAGTCTTGAACTCGGCAGAGCATTGGCACAAACAGATATAGAAACCATCGAACTTCTTCCTATCAAACCCACAACAGTCGAAAAGCAGAAAGAAGTTGTGGATCTGGTAGATGACATGCTATCGCTCAACAGACAAAAGCAGGAACTGTTGACCTCTTTTTGGAATCTTTGTCTGAACAGGAAAACAAGTGAAAAGAATCTTCTCGAAATTCTTGCGAACCAGAAACTTGTGAATGCAATTGCCTCGAGAAACATCAATCCTACTTCATGGGACGATAAGAATTATCGGCTGTTCGACTTTGAAGAGCACGAAGACAAGATCATCATCAGAAGTTCCAATGATACTTTGATGGAAATTGTATTTCTCGATCATGATTTCGCTCTCTATGTCTATTTCGTCCTGACACATTACTCTGAGAAGGGCCGACTAGGGAACAGAACCCTAAAAGGTCTATGTGAATACATTGCCATTCCATTTATCACGAATCCTGAGGCGGAACTGAAGAAGCAGATCGTTGATGAGCTTAGGAATAGATTCCAGAACATAGAATTGCCTTCGATTGAGAGAAGAATCAATGAAACTGATGACAGAATAAACGAATTAGTATACGACGTGTATTCCGTTACAAAGGAAGAGATTGCACTGGTCAATAAGGGGTTAGCTGGTGGCTATTGGCTATGTTCGTGAAGATGGGTTACAAGAAGTGGACTTATGGAGAACAGAAGGGCATAAGGGTCTATACGCCAGCGATTCGATCACTGGCGACCATTCTCAATGTTCCTTCTGCAGATGGCAGTTGGAACTCCCTCGATGAATTCCTAACTTATCTGGAAAAAGGGGGAGAAGGTAAGCCACCTTATACAAGAAATCTTCTGGTTACTACATATGGAAAGAAACCTTTGTCCATTAGCATATCAGTCAACAGACACGACGGAAGCTCGCAGGGGTATATAACCGCCCCTAAAGGCACATGGCTGGACGCAACCGCAAGCAAATACTTGGATAAGGACTTCCTTTTTGAATACCTTCCAGGACCAAAACAAGATGTTCTCGTAGTCTCTAGCCCTTCTGCCGACCCGGTTGCCGAGAGGGACAGAGACACTCTAGAGATTCAAAGGCGAGTCAGAACTTTCTGCGCGAAGAACCACTACCCTCCTCCTCAGAAGGCTCGTGAGATCGGTCTCTATTTTGAATTGAAAGAAGTGAACTTCCTTAAGAAAGAGGGGCTAAAGCCTTACCATAGATATCCTTTCGTTTACAGTCAGCTGGAATTCTTGAGGAAAGATGATGTCTCATGTGATATTGATTTATTGGATGTCAAGGATTCTTTCTTGAAATATGTTGAGGTTAAGGC
>JAHPYV010000108.1 GCA_019058495.1 Promethearchaeati archaeon | reverse complement strand
AGGAAAAGATCAATCAGTAAACGTATTGAAAGAAGCTTCTAAAGGTTTTATCTATCCTCAGATCAAGATGCTCTCCCTGCTCTCGATGTTAATATTTTCTGCACACATACTTAAAAACTATGAGTAAAGTGGGATGAATTGCGGCGGGCCAAACCCTGCAAATTAACACGACTCCAGTTGGGAAAAGGTTAAGAGATAATCACCTCCAAGTAAGGGACGTAACGCTCTCTACACGCTCGGATAAGGAATCACGTATGATCTCACTAAGAGCGAAAGAAAATATTATACAATGACAATAGAGAGAGAAGAGGCGACACTTCGCATGCCAGCTATCAATAGAAATCCAACTTCTTTTCTCGGCGAAGAGTACAAAGCTCTTGTCGATCAGGAGCTTGATTGGCGACTCCGCATTCTTCAGGGTCCAAGTTCCACAAGATGTATTGTAGATGGAAAGAAAGTCCTAATGCTCTGCTCAAATAACTACCTTAGCCTAAGCACACACCCTAAGTTGATCGATGCTGCCATAAGGAGCATCAAGACACATGGAGTCGGATCGGGTTCAGTAAGACCGATTGCAGGTAACATGGATCTACATATCGAACTTGAGAGAAGGCTCGCCAAATTCAAACACGCCGAATCTTCATTAGTATACACGAGCGGCTTCACAGCTAACTCTGGGCTCATCCCTCAACTCGTTGGCAAAGAGGATCTCATCGTGAGCGATGAGTTGAACCATGGTAGCATTATCGATGGCGTCAGACTCTCCACTGCCGAGAGAGCCATCTACAAGCACAGAGACGTCACTGATCTTGGGAGAGTTCTGAACGAAGCAGAGAAACACGCGCCTGCTTACCGTAGAATTCTCGTAATTACAGATGGCGTCTTCTCAATGGATGGAGACATAGCCCCACTGGATGGGATCGTTAAGGAAGCCGAGAGACACGGTGCCATGGTATACGTTGACGACGCACACGGAGAAGCTGTCCTCGGAGAAGGCGGGCGAGGCATAGTCTCACACTTCCACCTCGATCACAAAAGAGTCCATGTGGAGATGGGAACATTCTCAAAGGCTTTTGGAGTTATAGGCGGCCACATTAGCGGGAGCAAGGATCTAGTCAACTTCGCATATAACAAGTCAAGGACATGGCTCCTGACAGCTTCACACCCACCACCTGTCGCAGCAGCCTGCATAGCCGCAATAGACGTGCTAGAAAATGAGCCTCAACACGTCAAGACGCTTTGGGATAACACCAACTACTTCAAGAAGGGACTCGTCGGCCTTGGTTTCAACACAGGAAACAGCCAGACACCTATAACACCAGTAATCATAGGAGAAAACGCGACAGCGAAGAAGTTCAGCCAAAGGCTATACGAACTGGGAGTCTTCGCCTTACCTATAATATTCCCAATGGTACCAAAGGGAACAGCCAGAATAAGAACAATTATGAACTCAGCTCTAACCAAGAACGACCTTAACGATGCATTAGCTGCATTTGAGAAAGTCGGAAAGGAACTTAGCGTGCTATGAAAACACACTGGAAACGTGGAGTTCTGTCTGTGATCATCACCATATAGACTTTTGATGGTAGGGAGAACCCACCCTTTCTGTCATTTCTTTTTTTCTCTTGCCCAAGATAGGAATGGAGAACCAAGATTACAGCTGTCATTGAGCATCAGTAAAGCTAATTAAGCTGTTTTTCACTTGTACATCCAACTAGTTGTGAGTGCCGGGAAGTCTTACAGAGAAAAAGACAGAAGGCTATTGCTCCAACTAACCCGTCCTTAGCAGGGGTCGGTGGTTTCTCTGGTGGAAGGAGGGGGGAGCTCTCTGTAACTGGCTGAATCAGGAAAAAGGCTTCTCTTAATCTTGTCTGTGGCGGGATAATTTTTTCTTTCATTAAGGCTGCTTCCTGCAATAAGATGAGAATTAATGTCTGTTGCAATACTCTATCTGGAAAAAGAAATTACTTCAGTTTCTTACTCAGCTTCTGGATCATATCTTTAGTCATGCCTGCAAGGTCATAGCTTGGGCTCCAACCCCATTCTTCTCTTGCCCATGAATCGTCAATTGACTCTGGCCAAGAATCTGCAATCTGTTGCCGAAAATCTGGTTTGTATTCTATTTTGAACTCCGGGATATGTTTTCTGATTTCCGCAGCAAGCTCTCCTGCAGTGAAACTCATTCCTGCGACATTGAACACACGATGTCTTAATCTTGAACCATCGGCTTCCACAAGATCAATGTGGCTTTTTATACAATCAGGCATATACATCATTGGCAACATCGTCGTTTCTTTGACGAAGCAGGTATACTTCTTATGTTTAATTGCTTCATAGAAAATCTCTACGGCGTAATCCGTCGTGCCCCCTCCTGGTAATGTTTCGCTGCTGACTATCCCTGGTAGTCGCATTGAACGAATGTCCAAACCGTATTTCTTAAAGTAATATTCAACTAGTAATTCACCTGCAACCTTCGTTACACCATACATCGTAGTAGGCCGCAGAATAGTGTCGTTTGGTGTGTTCTCTCTCGGAGTCGACGGACCGAAAGCAGCAATAGAACTGGGCCAGATAATCCGTTCGACATCGTGTTTTCTTCCAACTTCTAGCACGTTTACGAGGCTATTCATGTTGAGATTCCAGGCCGTCTGCGGCATTTTTTCTCCCGTAGCTGACAGAATTGAAGCCATGTGATAGATTGTGTCCACTTCGCATTCGTGGACAATCTTATCAAGAGCTTCTCGGTTTAGAGCATCCAAACTAATAAACAGGTCTTTTTCGCGTAGATTCTCTGGGGTCTTTATGTCAGCTTCAATGACGTTTCCATTTCCATACTTTTCTCTAAGTGCTGGAACGAGTTCACTACCGATTTGGCCGGACGAGCCTATCACAAGAAATCTCTTCATCTTTGACCAAGACCCATCTGATTTGACCTTTTTTGTTGATCAGATCCGCATAATCCTAGTGAACTCGTAGTCATTTAATCAATTTAGTAGGTATAAATCCTTTTAGGAAATGTTGTAGCGCCATCATCTTTTTCTAGGAGTTCCAGATCAAGAGATCATACTAAAGTTGTTGACAAGACACGCCTGATAGCCCGATAAGGTTTAAAGCTAATTCAGGGCGTTATTGAAAGATCATGAGTAACAAAAAGATGCCGCCGGATCAGCGAGAAATCGATGCTATTCTGAAGTGGAACATAGACCATCCCGGAATCATACCTGAGAATCCACCTACTGACTTGAAGAAATGGACTTTGACTGTAGACGGAGAAGTTGAGAAGCTCCTAAGACTAACTTGGCAGGAATTTCTAGAACTGCCATCAACCGAATCCAAGAGCGACTTCCATTGCGTAGAAGGATGGAGTGTCACAGACTGCACATGGCACGGAGTCAGATTCAGTTCACTGGTTCAGATCGTGAAACCCAAGAAGGAGGCAAGATACGTCTTTTTTACATGTTCAGATGGCTATACAACTTCGCTGGAGCTCAAGGAGCTGCTCAAAGACAACGTGATGCTAGCCTACATGCTGAACGGCGAGAACTTGGAAGAATCTCTTGGCGGCCCAATGAGACTAATAGTACCAGACAAGTACGCATACAAGAGTGCCATGTGGGTGACCAAGATAACTTTCAAAAAGACAAAGGAACTGGGATACTGGGAGAAAAGAGGATACAGCGACACTGCCGACGTCTGGAAGAATGACCGGCGAGCGAAGTGGTAAACATATTTCTCATACACTACGTATCTGACTAGTAGGGGTACTAAAGCATTTCCAAGTATTCGCGCTCTTCTCTGTCGTTGACAAGAGACTAAATCAATGGCTACTCGGCGATATTCATGGGAGTGGAGTTGTGAGAATTGCAGAGCCTGGAGCGCCTGGCAGAGAATTTTGCAGAAATGGTTATAAGAACTCGGGTAGTATTTTCAATGTCGAAACCGCGAGCGGATTAACCTAGCGCTTGGGGTTTGTCCCCTCCAGAGTCCATAAATGGTAAACGGTGGTACCTTGCGTGAAAGAGCCTAGCAAGATCATCGCAGCTGAAGGAAAAGTTCGCGATAAGGAATATGCAGAGACTTGCTTGCTGCCGACAGACAAATTGGTGAAACAGTTTAAGACCGACCTGAACAAAGGTCTGTCTCAAGCGGATGTTAATGAAAGGTTCGAGAAATTCGGGCCAAATCTAATTCCCAAAGTCAAGCGTGGCCTTTTCAAAGTCTGGATTGCCCCTTTCCTCAATTTGCTGATCACCATATATCTCATAATCAGTGTGATTTTGGCGATTTTCGCTTTCTTCATAATCCCTTCAGCTGGGGCGCGGCTGATCATATGGTTCCCTATTATTGCTCTTAACGCTCTACTATCCATGGTGCAGCAAGCAAGAGCTCAGAAGAAGCTCACAGCGCTGCAACAACTTTCTGCCCCGAGGTGTGACGTGATCCGGGACGGGGAGCTAATGAAGATCATGGCCGAACAGGTCGTGCCGGGAGACATCGTGAAATTGGAGCGGGGTAACAAAATACCTGCCGACGGAAGAATAGTTTCTGCTTCGAGTCTTCGAGTAAATGAGGCTGCTCTGACTGGAGAGTCCGAAGAAGTAGAGAAATCTGATAGTGGTGCCACAGGACAGAAAGACATACTCTCATGCAAGAAAAACAACATGGTGTTTCTGGGAACGTTTGTCACCGCAGGATCTGCCAAATTCCTTGTAACGAGAACTGGAAAGGAAACTGAACTTGGCCGAATTTCGACGACCTTGGAGGAACTTGGCACTCATGAAATACCATTAGTTAAGAAAGTCAATAAACTTGCAAGATATCTTGCAGTCGGTGTATTGATTTATCTAAGTATCTCATTAACTGTCAATTTGTTCTTTCTCTACTCTGGGAGCGACCTCTTTATAGCAGGAGTTTTGAACGTACCAAAACTTGCGGAAACTATAGTTAGGAATCTCGTCACCGCCATGAGCATCATGCCGATCAACATACCGCTGCTAACGACCATTATACTTCTAACCGGCATCTTGGCCATGTCTGCGCACCAAGTCGTTGTGCGGGATTTGAGCGCTGTTGAAAGCCTCGGTAGGATTTCTGTCGTTTGCTCAGATAAAACTGGAACAATAACCAAGAACGAAATGACAGCGAAATGGATATGTTCCCCTGCGATAAAGGGCAAGGATCCATCGTACGGTGTCACAGGTGTTGGCTTTGAACCTCTTGGCAAGATTCTGGCAGTTGATTCAGAGTCGAATCTGGAAGAGATCACAAAGAAGGGACCGGATGCTCTCGGAGGAGAGAAGACCAGAATAGAGTCTGGAAGCCCTCTTGAGTATATTCTGATTTCAGGTATGCTAGATAACGAAAGCACAATTGTCAAAGAGAGTGTTGAACTAGCAGGCAAAGAGCGGACCGTTTACAAGGCAGCTGGCAATGCTACAGATGCTTCCTTATTAGTCCTATTCCGCAAATCCGGACTAGAAGAGAAAGTGTATAGGTCTAGGTTTGAAGAGATACGCGCTTTTCCCTTTGATTCGAAGCTAAAGTGCTCGAGCAGAGTCTTCAAGGACAAGAAAAAAGGAAGATACATCCTATTCACAAAAGGCGCCACAGAAGTTCTCTTACCGCGATGCAAGTACCTTGCGGAAGGAACTGTTAACGAGATGGAGCCATTAAGCGATAAAAACAAGACGGTTCTCGACAGGAGAGCCGACTTTTTTGCCTCCACTGGTCACAGGGTAATTTCATTCGCCTTCGCCTACATAGATAAGTTACCCCCCACGATTAAGACTGATAGAGAATGTGTTCAAGGCGATTTAACCTACTTGGGTTTTGTAGCCATCATGGATCCTCCTAGAGAAGGTGTCCATGAATCTGTTTTGGAAGCCAAAGAAGCTGGTATTAAGCCAGTCATGATCACCGGCGACAACATAGAAACCGCGAGAAGTATCGCGCATGAAGTTGGCATAGCCGAGGATGGGGACTCCGCTGTCGAAGGATCTCAGATCGATTCGCTCACCGACAAGCAATTTCTCAAAACGTCTGTGTTCGCCAGAGTGGCTCCAGAGCACAAGATGAGCATAGTTGACCGCTACAAGAAAGAGCATCGAGTTGTGGCGATGACTGGTGATGGAGTCAATGATGCGCTGGCAATCTCGAAGGCCGACGTTGGCATTGCAACAGGCATTACCGGAACAGATGTAGCGAAACAAGCTGCGGATATGATTATCACGGACGATTCGTTCAACTCGATAATTGCGGGAATCCGAGAAGGCAGAGGACTCTTCCAAAAGATCCGGCTGATCGTATTCTTCTATATTGCGGTGAATTTCGCCGAGGCTATGATTTACTTTGGTTCCTCATTAATTCCGGGATTCTACCTACTGAACCCATGGCAGCAGATATACATTTTCTCGACAGCCCACACAATACCTCCTCTGGCAATTATCGTAGGTCACCTCAGCAAGTACGTCATGAAAGAGAAGCCACGAGATACAGAAGGAATACTCAACAAGCAGCTGGGGATCGCGCTCTTCATTTACGCAATATCACTCGCAGTCATGTTCTATATTACCTACTTCGGAACATTGAACGGCGCGATACCAGTGTTCCCTGAAAACCAGTCGAGTATAGTTGTCCCTGGCATCGTCCCTGGATATCCTTACAACCCAGTAGACTGGGCTCAAGCAAAAGCTCGCACAATGCTATTTACAGTCTTACTTGTAGCTGAGTGTCCACTGATACTATCTTTGAGTAGGATGTACAAGCCAAAGGAGAAAATGCCCGAGGACAAAAGCAACCGCTGGCTTCTATGGCCATTTGTCCTTTTGATTCCGATTGTTCAGATAGCCCTCATGTATGTTCCGGCGCTCCAATCCTTTATGATAAAACTTCTGGGCGCTAATTTTGAGATTATTCCGCTTACGGCGATCGATTGGACTATCGCCATCGCTATTGGATTGGTTCCCATCCTGTTACTTGAGCTTTACATAGTCTTCGTGAGAAAGCGAGGATCATCCTTCTGATCACATTTGACTGCTACCAGATTGGTCATTCTGTTAGGGAATGAAATGAGTATGTGGGCATCAAGTCAAGTCAATCTCAGGGGGGATACCTGACTCACAGGGCACGCCTGTTTGGCAAAGTCCACATCCATAGCCCTTGAAGCCGTAATGTGTTCTGACAAAGCTCCACATCGAATCGACATATTCCCTGCACTTTATTTTGTTGTGACCCGCTTTGGAGATTGCTCCAACTGGGCACCGGTCGACGCATTTACCGCATGTACCTTTGGCATAGAAAAGGCAGTAGGCGTGGCGATCCTTGTACGGTCTTCTGGACGTTGGAATATCAATTTTGGCTACTACTGAACCGCATCGCATAGCCTTCCCTTTTGGAGTGATCAATCCATCACAGAGCCCAAAGGTTCCGAGACCAGCAGTGTATGCAGCATGTCGCTCTGACCAGTTTGAGGTGATGAGGTATTTCCCAGATACTCTGGTTCCCCAGAGAGGAGAAAGCGAAGGTGCGACTGCCTCGTACCCTTCCTTCATCAAGGCGTCGACAATGTGGCGTCTAAGCGCATCATTGAAATCCTCTCCAAAGATGCGAGCCCGAGCCCATCTCTCCGTCGGGAACTTGGTCTCTTTTCTATGTTCATTCTTTGTGGCATCAGTATGCGGCAGGATCCAACTCACTACTGTGAGTTGATTGGAGGTGACTTTCGCATTCGAATACGTCTTGGCGAACATTTCAAGTGGTGTGAAATAGAACTCGCCAATATCTTTCTTGTAGAACTGATAAAGAGGGTCAGCCCCACTCGAAAAACCGATCAGAGGCGCTGCCCAAGCTTTCTCATTCTCTTTGTTTTTCAAAGAATTCTCGGGAGACTCATTGACGAACCGTTTTATAACAGTTTCAATCCAGGTTGATTTGTCTTTCACTTCGCCAGCCAATTCCAGCACCACATCTCTCCTTTGTTCAAACGGTTCTTATGTTCTTTTAGATATCATAATAGAATATCAGATCGCCTGAACAGCTCCCTTTCGTGGCCATAAGGCAGTCATCAATCACTGGTTTCACGGTGTGCTTAACTCCAAGAGCGTTAAGCCAACATTCAATTCTGAATATCACTGCGCACTTGTATTTGTCTGCTATTCCTACTCTTTCCATTCCTTTGTACGCAAAACATTGCTTGTTCTCCCACTCCCAATGAATCGTATTTCTTGACGGAACATCAAAATGAAGCCTACCAAATGTTGAGTGAGGCAAAACCAACTCCAATGCCTTTAGCAATAACTCTTTCAACTCATTGAATGACTTGATAAACTCGTCTTCTACTCCTAGCACTCTTTTGGTTCTCTCTGCTTCAAAGGGAGCCATTGATTCCACTGCTTCTTTGTTTAGTTTGTTTGCGACGTCAATCCCGAATTTCTTGTATGTATCATAGAACCACATTCCGTCATGCGTCAACCATCCCTTGGCAAGATAGTCTTTAGTTTCTTCCTTGCTGATTTCATCCAGCTCTCTCATACATACAGCTCCTAAGTTCTGATCTTATTTCTTTACTTGTTATGATTCACTTAGATCTTCTTGTCCTCGGCTTTCTGAATGGGTGGCTGGTTTTGAATTACCAAGAGGCTGCAATAGTACCCGACATTTTGCTCGGAAAAATCAATAATCTAGCAATTCCGTACAGGTGCGCGATTTCAAATAGCTATTTTCGCGGTTCTAGTAACCTATTCAATTGAGATGCCACTTTCAACACCTTCTCCTGAATTCGGAGGGTGAATTTTCCGACAACCAAACCTATGATAGCGCCGACAGCAACATCCAGGGGATAATGAACGCCCACATATATCCTGCTGAAAGCAACTATCGCAGCCAGAAGATACAAGGACAACACCTTC
>JAHPYV010000107.1:7068-8926 GCA_019058495.1 Promethearchaeati archaeon | reverse complement strand
GGTCAAGAATCACGGAGTTCTTGGATTGTGGGATTGTGTCGCCGCGAATTCTGGGGCCTCAAGAACTCACTGGCACTAGCGGAACAGATTTCTTATTCGCGAATTCCACAACCTCTTTCACTTGCTCAACACTCCGCGGCCAGACGACGCACGCAGGTGTTCGGATATCGCTGAGTGTCCCGACTCCCGAGTACTTCCCTAACTCGCTTGGATCAACGCTTACATTATCTCTGCCCACAATCTCCATCAGCATTTCAGCAGTATTATGAGTCAATTTACTCATCTCTTCATAGTGACGAATGCAGCTATTTCCACCAGAACACTTAAACCTAACTGTGCGCGCCTCACAAATTCAGAGAGACTACACGCACTTCGGAAGAACGCCTGTGATTGATAGCTTTCTTCAACGCACTATCTATAAGCCCAGAATTCTTCGCGAGTTATTGACCCGATTTTCGTGACGTGTCACTCAACTCGGACCACACAGACCGATCTGCGCCCTCGCGCGCATGCCCCCTAAGGCAGAAAAAAGAGGGGTGAGCCACCACATCCAGGGTTTGATGGGCAGCATCACTTCCATTTGCAGACCTTCTTCTCTTCACACCAATTGCCCAATCGTCAGTGCTAACTTACACCTTTTCCTCTCTTCCTCAAGTAGAGTGCCACCGCTACCACCACGATGATCGCTCCTGCAACACCCACTATGATGAGAACGGTTGCTACCATGTTCGTTGTTGTTGCGCTTGCAGTGTTGGAGACTTCGCCGTAGTTCGGCGGGGTCGCCTTGTCATAGGCTTCCACCGCAAACCAGTATCTGGTCCCAGGCGTCAAGTTACTTATGACACGGGTCTCGCTCGTTCCGTTCTTCGCCGGTGTCCATGTTTGAGTGTAGTTTGTCGCAGCTGCCCAGTTCGAGGCGTTTATGGGTCCACTCGTCGAGTACTTTACCCAGTATCCTGTTGCATTGCGCTGGTTGCCGTTGTCTCCTGGCGCAGTCCAGCTGAGGGTGACAGAGTTGTCTGTGGGGCTACCTGCAGCTAGATTGGTTATCGCTGCTGGTGGCACTTGGTCGTGTAGTGGGTTTGTTGACGCTAGAAACTCTTGGTAGTCTGTGAGTCCGTCGGTGTCTGTGTCTGGGTTATGCGGGTTGGTTCCAGCTGTGACTTCGTAGCCGTCTGTTAGCCCGTCGTGGTCTGAGTCAACGTAGTTGCCGCTGTGCCGCACATCGCCGCGGAAGCCAATGGAAGGCCAAGCATACGCACCCGCACTCCAAGGAGCACCAACAGTCCCATTCAAACAATAAACACTCTTGTCAAGTGACCCTACTATTACCTCCAGCCTCCCATTACCGAAGAGGTCAGCAACACAAGGAGAAGAACCAACGTAGCCACTTGTTGTGTAGTTCCAGACTTGGTGCCCCGTAGCACCATTCAAACAGTAAACACTAGTGCCGCACCCTACGATTACCTCCAGCCTGCCGTTGCCAAAGAGGTCAGCAACACAAGGAGAAGTATTGACCCGGCCGGCTATTGTGTAGTTCCAGATCTGCTGTCCCGTAGTCCCATTCAAACAGTAAAAACGATTGTCCATTGACCCTACTATTACCTCCAGCCTCCCATTACCAAAGAGGTCAGCAACAGAAGGAGAAGAATAAACGGATTGGAATGTTGTGTAGTTCCAGATCTTTTGTCCCGTGGTCCCATTCAAACAGTAAACACTATTGTCAAATGACCCTACTATTACCTCGAGTCTGCCGTTGCCAAAGAGGTCAGCAACACAAGGAGAAGAATCAACCCCCATGCCGCCTGTTGTGTAGTTCCAGATCTTTTGTCCCGTGGTCCCATTCAAACAGTAAACA
>JAHPYV010000107.1:338-6968 GCA_019058495.1 Promethearchaeati archaeon | reverse complement strand
GCCTGTTGTGTAGTTCCAGATCTTTTGTCCCGTGGTCCCATTCAAACAGTAAACACTATTGTCAGTTGACCCTATGATTACCTCCAGCTTGTCGTTACCGAATAGATCTGCAACGCAAGGGGAAGACTCAATCCCGTCGCCTGTTGTGTAGTTCCAGACTTGTTGCCCCGTAGTCCCATTCAAGCAGTAAGTACGATTGTCATACGAGCCTACTATTACCTCCAGCCGCCCATTACCGAAGAGGTCAGCAACACAAGGAGAAGACCGAACCCCGCTGCCTGTCGTGTAGTTCCATAGTTGAGTTGGTGTTGTTGGTGTTGCGGTCCTTTTGGTTTCGGGTTGCTGGTTGGGTGTGGTATTCGCGGTGCGGAGTGCCGCTGAGGTTAGCGGTGTTATCATGACCGTTATCAGGATTATGGTAGCCAGTACCCTGCTCATTAGACTTGGCGTTTTCTCTCTTCTTGTCTTTTTCATGCTTTTTCATCAGCCCCCTGTTATCGCCGCGCGTCATGCCCCTCGTCTATTGTCTGTAGGGATGCGCTATTCCGCATTCTTCGTTTTGATCGTGCGCGCGGCACCTTGACGTGTGATCTGTTGGTTTGTGGTGTCCTCTCCAATAAAGCTTTCGAGGGAAGGGGGAGAGGACCCCCCTGTTCTCCAACGGTTCTAGGTGTCTCTCTTGCCGAGAAGCCCCGTCTGGTCAGAAAGATAGATTGTAACGCAAGCTGCTGAGAGGATGGGAACCACGTCAGCCACGGACCGCTAGCGGACGCCGCAGACCAGCCTAAGAAAGAAGATGAGACGAGAGCCCACACAAGGCGAGACCGCCACAAACTGAGCGATCGAAGGTGCGAGAACCGAACTCCAAGACGCCTGGAAGCTCTTCAACAAACGCTTTCGTTACATGCTTGCGCTCGCCTCGCGTACGCCCACACGCCTGCTTACCGTTTTGCCTCCGCCCACCGGGTCCACGACTCTACTCTTCTCATAATCCTTATACAGGTCGGCTTCAATGTAAGACGAGATGAAACTGCAACAGTGCAACCAGATTGTGGAGCATGGTGAAAATGATTGAATGGATTAATTTCATCGTTCTGATTGCTTCTGCCTTACTTTACCTTTATTTTTACGTGAAGAGTGCTGGACCTGCTGCGTTGGAGAAAAAGATTGGTAAAGCCGCTTACCCGAAATGTGCGCGGTATAGGTTGATATCCGCGGTCTTTTCATTTATACTCCTCGGCAACTACGTGGTTTACTTCTTCTACCCGCTCCCAGTGCCTATTCCCCAAATGTTTCCGTGGGATTGGTGGATATCCGTCCTGATAGCAGTTCTGATTGCGTTTCCCGGTGGCTACCTATTGGGGAAAGGCGCGAAAGCCGCGGGTGAAGAAAGTATGAAGCCGAAGAAGGAGCACACCCTCTACGGAGGCATCTACAACAAAATGAGGCACCCTCAAGCAGTCGGCGAGGCAGCCTTCTTGTGGGTAATCGCCTTCCTACTAAACTCTCCTTTTCTAGTCTTCCTCTCATTCTTCTTGATACCCATCTATTACGAAATGTGCCGCGCAGAGGAAAAGGACTTAGTCATTCGCTATGGAAAAGAATACATCGAGTATAAGAAGCGGACCGGCTTCATTATACCCAAGAGGCACAAGGGGCACACTGGGCGAAGCTAGAACGTAGGCGATCAAGCAAGTTGTCTCATCCACTTCTGATTGTTCACTACACTTGCTTCAGTCGGTCTATGCCACTTGACAGCGCCCGATTGTTATCAGAATCTTACTTACTTCACTTGGTCCACAGTCTGCGGCCAGACTACGTATGCAGGTGTCCGGGTCTCACTAAGGGTTTTTGCTCCTGAGTACTCCTTCAAGTCGCGAGGATCGATGCTTACATTTTCAGCACCGACGATCGCCATCAACGTCTTTGCAGGGTTGTCCGCCAACTTGCTCATTCCTTCTCACAGACGGTTGCAGTTATTCTGAGAAAGTACTTAAGCCTAACTGTGTACGTCTTAGACAATGTCCTACCAGAGTTTCAAATATGAAACTCAAGTTTGAACGAGTACTTTCCTTCCCCTTATTATTGAGCGTTTCTCGTTGTGTTGGAGGAATGTGAAGCCACTTCTCGTGTAAAGTCGTCTACCGGGAACGTTCTTCATTAAAACATCAACCTCCAGACACTTCTTGTGCATACGTCTGGCCGTTTTCTCGATCTGCGAGAGAATGAACGCTCCTATTCCCAGTCGTCTGTACTGCTTTCTGACAGCCAAGCTTGCCACAAATAAGCTCTCATGATATTCTTGAAATGCGAACACTCCGACGATTTCTTCGTCGAGTTTTGCAAAATAGCAGGGTAATTTAAGAAGAGTGAGCGCATGGCTCTCCATGACATGAATCAGCAAGGACAAGGGACCAAGAAGTCGAGGAAGTTTCAGTATCAGAGCGCTTCCTTCCTCTTCGCTGTCATTGAAAAAGCGGTATTCAATTAGAATAAACAATACACGATTAATACCTCTTGTCAACTCAAAATACAACTTCCCGTGGAAGTCTTTCCCAGTTTCTTTCTGTTTCTTCATGTAGGCTCCAATCCTGCGCTGACGCTTTAGGAGAAAAGCAGGAAAGAATGGTCCCGGCGGCAGGATCTTCACCAATGGTCGCATCGCCATCGGATTTGAACCTGCGACCAGACGGTGTCCGAACGGGGGCTAACAACTTCCTTGCGAGACGCATCGCAGAGTCATCTTGCGCCCCACTACAGCCGCCCGCTACTTTAGCGGAGACTGAGCCTAAAACTCCAGGCTGAGTCTCGACCACTGAGCTACGCCGGGATACATCATATTTCGTTGACAGAGACAATATTAAAGTTTTTGGTTTTCTATTTCTTTGTCAGGTCATCCTCATATTCTTCAGGGGCGGTGGCAGCATATTTATCGCTGGCACTCGGGACATCTTTCTGTATTATTGCCGCCATCGCCATTATGAACAAAACGCAGAAATCAAAGCGAACACGAACATGAATCACCTACGACAATGTTTGAGCATTTACCTGATGGATTTCCTGACTGACGGATATTTGCTCAGATCACTATGTGGAAGCATTATTGATGCTATGAACTCTTTCTTGAAGGGTTCCTTAACCATCAGTTATACACGTGCAATTTCCCAACCTTCGTAATAGACGAAATTCAGTCCGTAATGAAAAACTCATCAGTCTCAAAAGTGTTATATTCATGTTTCCGATACATGATTTCGAGTGGTGGGATCGTGACGGGTAAGAATGTACTTTTGATAATTCTCTTAGTGCTAATTATTGGGTCCGGTGCTTTTAGCGTGCTAGGTGTCTTTGCCGTCAATTCATGGCTGACTCCTGGAGAGGAGTGGAGCAAGATACATTCTGGTCCTCCAGATCAGATATCATCCTACGGAGGAACCCTAGATCTCTATACATACTCTGCTACGCAGACATCCGATGGAGGATATCTCTTAGCAGGGGTTGAGGGACACATATGGTCTAACGGTCCTCCTTATGTCGGTGCTTGGGTAGTTAAGACTGACTCCAGCGGTAGTATGCAGTGGAACAAAACATTCGGGGAAAATGTGAACGGCTATCCCCATGCCATCCAGCAGACATTGGATGGAGGATATGTCTTGGCAGGAGAAACCGGGTGGATTCCTGGTAATGGAGACTTTTGGCTCGTCAAGCTTGACGCAAGTGGAAACATTCAATGGAACAGAACATATGGAGGAATTAATACTGATCGGGCGTACTCTCTCTGCCAGTCGCCAGACGGGGGATTCGTAATTGTAGGGTACACGTATTCCTATGGTAATGAAGATATTTGGCTTGTCAAAGTAGATCAAGGTGGAAAGATGCAGTGGAATGAGACATTTCGAGGAACTGACGGCTACTACTCCTGTGTACGGCGAACATCGGATGGAGGATACATTGTGGGAGGAAACACCGCTTGGCAGGGACCGAACAAGGGTTACGCCCTGCTTGTGAAAATCGATCCTGGTGGAAACGTACAGTGGAATAAGACGTATGGAGCAGGCAGCGAGCGATTGCAGTCGATTGAGCAGACGATTGATGGAGGATACATCTTTGCGGGATACACACGGACTCACACTGTCGGTTCTGACGATTTCTGGCTTGTCAAAGTAGATTCAAATGGGACTATGCAGTGGAGTAGAAATTACGGGACAGAAGCGAATGACGAAGCGAATTATGTTCAGCAGACGTCCGACGGCGGGTATATCGTGGGGGGAGATAGTCTTTCGCTTATTGGACGCGCTTGGCTTGTTAGAACTGATTCAAAAGGAGACATGCTATGGAACAAGGCACTAGGAGATGATAATGGTTACGGCAGTTACTACCCCGTCCTTGTCCAGCAGACTAGCGATGGACAGTACTTTATTGCAGGAACAGCATATTACAGCGGCGTCGATGATGGTCATTATGGAATCTGGTTTGCTGAAGTTGCAGGAGCGCCATCACTAACCTCTGTGACGTTGTTTACAGTATGGTCCCTCGTGACGTTATTCGCAATTGTTGCCTCTTTCGGGCTGATCGATATGAAGATGAAACGCGATGAAAAGAAGGACAATCCTTAATTGAGACCTCTTCTTTTTTTCACGCATAATGATGATGTCGGTTTCCCTAGGATTTGTTTCTAATGTACTTCTGAACTGATGGGTACTTGTTGAGATCCTTGTGTGGTAGCATTATTGATGCTATGAATTCTCTCTTGAAATTCTCTTCGGTCATTAGTTCCACGTATCTGATCTCTTTCGATAGCTTGTCGGCTAGCTCTCTGATGGTTCTTGACGTGAGCGCCATTTTTGCTCCTGCAAGGGCTGTATTTCCCACAAAGCTGATTTTCTCGGTTGGTATGTCAGGTATTAGTCCTATAGTCTTGGCGTTTTCCGGGTTGAGGTAGTTTCCGAAGGCCCCTGCAATGTATACTCTGTCAATGTCTTTTTCAGTTACCCCTTTCTTCTGCATTAAGATCGCACAACCTGTGTGCAGTGCCGATTTTGCCAACTGTATCTCGCTTATGTCTTTTGTTGAAACGGTGATGTCGTTATTTATGGCGGTCTCGTCTTTCCATGCGACTACGTAGGATTTTGAACCTGTGCCCTCCTCTTCCGGGGTGATCAGCCTCCTAGTCTTTATGGTTTCTTGGCTGAATCTTCCTCTGGTTGATATGATTCCAGTTTTGAGCAATTCTGCTACTGTGTCGACCATCGCGGATCCGCATAGACCTATTGGTTTTCTCTTGCCGATAGTTTCGTATTTTGCATCGAACGTCTCTGGGTCGATTTTGACTTTTTCGATGGCTCCTGTTACTGCTTTCATTCCGTATTTTATTTGCGCGCCTTCGAAGGCTGGTCCGGCAGCGCATGAGCAGGAGAGAAGTTCTTTCTTGTTTCCTAGAAAGACTTCTCCATTTGTGCCCACGTCAACTAGTAGGCTCATCTCATCCTTTTGATGTATGCCTGTTGCCATTACATCAGCTACAGCGTCTGCACCCACGTATCCCGCGACGCAAGGCAGGACATGCACATTTCCTTCTGGATGAACTCTTAGCCCGGTTTCTTTAGCCTTAACGTCGGCAGATCCCTTCACCGCTGGCGTAAATGGAGACAGGGAGAGGAACTTTGGGTATATGCCTAGGAACAAATGAGTCATGGCGGTGTTTCCCACAATGGTGACCTCGTGGATCTTATTCATGCCTAGCCACGGGATCTCCCAGCAAGCTGATTCTAAAACTGTGTTTATCCCATTAACCACTAACCTTCTGATCTCATCTTGGTTGTCTAAGCTTTGAATTGCATGAGCTATTCTGCTTAGAACGTCTTCACCATACTGAATCTGCGGGTTCTCTAGCATGCCCGCAGAGACGATCTCTCCAGAGTTGAGGTTAACTAAGTAGCCAACTATCTTTGAGGTCCCTATGTCGATTGCGGCTCCATAATTATCATTTGTCGCATCTCCAGCCTCCACGTCGATGATTTTCTTGTTGTCCCATATCGTTACCGTGATGTCCCAGTTGGCCTGACGAAGTGTGGTCGATAGCGTTTTCGACGTTTCGTAGCTTATCTTAATGTTTACTAATCCAGTTGTATCTTGTAGTTTGGTTAGCAGTCTTTCATCGTCGGCTACCGGATTGGAAATAGTTGGCTTGTCGAGGACTAAGTGGACTTTCTTGATTGCTGGGTTAAGTGGGACAGGTTGCTCCATTCCCTTTACCTGTATTCTTCTTTCGCCTAGTCTGCTTTCACTTGGTATGAATGCTGTTATAATGCACGTGCTGCTGTCTCTCTTCTCTTTGATTTTGGTTTGGCATGAGAGGCGATACTTGTCACCGATTTCCCGCTGTGTCAGCAACCCCTTTTCTTGGTCTGTCAGACCATTAAGTAGATTCGACCCGTTCACGACTATGATCTTGCACTTGCCACAGGTACCGTCTCCGCCGCATTCTGATCTCACTTCTACGCCTAGTTCTTTCGCGGCGTCGAATAGTCGGATTCCAGTTTTGAAGCAACTTCTTTTTCCGTCTGGTTCAAATATGATTGTGATTGGATTCAAGTTCACACAATCCTTTTGTATGTTTCAGCTATTCAAGTG
>JAHPYV010000107.1:0-328 GCA_019058495.1 Promethearchaeati archaeon | reverse complement strand
ACTCTGAAGACAGTGGAGAGTGAAGTCTTTGCGCAGAGAGACGATAAGGTTTCTGGAAGATATGTATTGTAGCAAATGGTATTAATCTGTTTGCAGAAGCAAGGCAGCTTTTCACAAAGAGGCGATGCTCAGAATAATGAGAAAAAAACGTATTCCACATTCTATAGTCCTATGTAAGTGCTGTCTCCTATTATGAACCTAGATCCGCTGGGTTTCAGTGAGTTTGATATGATCTTGGCGTCTCTTCCAATTAAGCTGTCAACGATTCTCTTCTCGCAGTCAATAGTTGTGCCATCCATGATTATTGAGTTCTCCACTTCACCGCCGA
>JAHPYV010000106.1 GCA_019058495.1 Promethearchaeati archaeon | reverse complement strand
TTATAGAGAAAGGAATTTACTTCCCTTCTATCAAATTAGCTCATAATATTGCCAATGCATTGAAAACAACTATTGACTTGTTGTTCCTTTTCGATGATCAGGGACAGTAACCTAGAAGTCTGGACATCTTTGTGCCAGAGCAGTGTAAATGCCTCTCTTTCTGCAATTGAATTGGGAATTACCCCGTTTAGTTGGAGTGCCGTCCAGAAACTCGGATCAAGCAAATCTATATAGCAGTGCTGGGAAATCTCATAACTGAAAGTCTCAGAGCGGTCAAGAATGAGAATTGATCTGTTTCTCTCTATTATGGCATGAAGATTTTCTCAAGTTTAAAGAGAGTAGAGTTGATTCGATTGTCATTTGGATTTGAAAAAGAGAAGCGCGAAGCAACCAACAGTGGTGACGAAAAGAAGAAGGAGTTAAGAAGGGTATACAGGAAACTCAAAGGAGTCAGAAGCCAAATATCAATGAAAATGAAGGAGCTGAAGAAAGAGGTTAAGGAAAGCGACTTCGCACGTGATGATGAAATTGAGATCGTTCCAGTGACCGATGGAAATTCGGAAGTAGAAGAGCTGGATGAAGAAATGACTGGTGAAGAACATGAAATAGGAAAGAAGAGAGCACCAAGAGGAATTCAGTACGAGTTAAAGATGCTAGTGGATCACAAAGCAAAGCTCAGAAAAAGGTTTCAGAAACTGCAAGAGGAGGTCGGCAAGAAATAGGAACCTGATTCATCTGAATTGTGGTGTTCCAGAAAAAGGGGGAATATCCAAAAAGGAAAAGGTGGGGCTGAACAGTCTCAGTTTCTATTGTTAACCCCTAGTCCACTCTTGCCCCACAGCTGTGACAAAAACGTGCCCCTTGATCGAGAGGTGTTCCACAGTGAGGACAATAGAATGCTTCACCGCGTCGCGGGACTGGTGGTGGAGGAGGTTGGTACTGCGGAGGTGGCGGTCCATATTGCGGGGCATATTGCGGAGGGTATTGCGGAGCGTATTGTGGCGCTGGCTGAGGTGGAGGTCGCTTCATTGAGTTCATGTGTTGTGCCTTAACTACGGTGGCAACCGTCTCTGCACCACCTCTGTCGAAGCGGAATATGAATGAGCCAACTTGGGTCGCCATGACCAGATCATTCTTGTTTTTTCCAAGTTCGATAGTTGACACTACTTCGTATGGGATGGATATTGTTGTTGGTGACCCGTCTTGGTGTTTACTCATCATTGATGCCATCGTTAGCCCTGCTAGTCCACCGGCGCCCATGCCGGCCAAATTGCCCGGTATGCCTACTTTCGGTCCTGCTTTGCTTCCGGCGTAGCCTGCTGCGACAGCCACTCCTGCTACAACGGCTGCCTTCGCTAGTTTCCCTAGTAAGCCACCTTTGTGTTGCTGCCCGATCCAAACGAATCGCGAGTCAGTGATGTAGATTTCCCCTTCCCATTTGTCGTAGTGAACATCTCTGTAGGATGATACGATGTTTTCGCCGGGGTTCGGTATTAACTCGCCTTTTGGACTAATGTTTACTTGGGGGATGTTGTAACTCACTTTTAATTCACCTAGCTATAATATTCGTCTACTAGTATTAATAACATTAGCTTATAAATATTTACATCAGATGTAATCGCTTCTAAGGAATGGTATAAATCGTTTTGAAGAATATATTCTCTTCACAATTGCTAAATTAGACGCTTCTCCCCCTTCCTAATTGCTTTTAGAAGTTCATACACCTCTTTTCCCTGTGGAAGAGATTCCACAGCTCCTCGCCCCATCACTTTCAATCCTGCAGTTATTGTGCCAAGGATTGCAGCGTCATCCACTGAGTAACCTTGACATATGCCATGAAGAAACCCACCGTTAAAGGCATCTCCTGCTCCAGTTGTATCCATGACCTTGACATCAAGTACTCCGTACTGTCTCGGATCATGGCCTCGTTCCTTCAGAAGGACTCCCTTTGATCCAAGTTTGAGCGCAATAATTGGTATTTTGAACACTGTAAAATAGTCCATGATCTCCTCTGGCAGGCTCTTGTTGATGAGCATGCCGTAGGTTTCATCCGGTACGACAATGTCTACATACGGTAGAACTGTCTCGTATGCTCTAAGGGCCTGTTCTTTGCTCCAGAGTTTAGGTCGATAGTTGGGATCGAAAGATACTTTCACCTTTTTCTTCTTAGCTGTCTGGATTGCCTGTTCAACTGTCTGAAGAGAGGTTTTTGAGATAGCTTGGGAGATGCCACTAGTGTGAAAGATTCTTGCTGATTTGATGTAGTCTGCATCCAAGTCAAGTGGAGTAATTGTTGACGCGGCGCTTCCTGTCCGGTAGTATATGAATTCTCTTTGCCCATCTGTCGACAAGGAGATGAAGTACATCCCATTGAATCCATCTGCGACTCGTTTTATGCCGGAGATGTCTACGTTTTCTGCCTTCCATCTGTTCAATAGATAGTCGCCAAATTGGTCTTCTGCCAGTTTAGTAATGTACCCACATTTACTTCCGAGTCTGGATGCAGCGATAATCGTGTTCAATGTGTCGCCGCCGACAGATGATTGATATGTTTTTGCTTGGGAGATAGGTCCATCACAATAGAATTCTACCATGCTTTCTCCTAGCGAAATGATATCCACTCGAAACACCTCTAACCTGAGCATTAGTTTAAGCAGTTTGTGCATTTATCCTTTCTCGAGTCCTCCTACTGCAAATAACCATGATGGCTGTCCGTTGTATAGGTTCCTTCCTTTTCGCATCTTTATGACATCCATAGTCTTGATAAATCTCAGTTTCTCAAGGATGCTTGTGCTTGGACCGTTCTCCAGTGCCGTTGCAACTGTGATCTTCCTTTTCTTGGACTGACTGATGGCTGCTCTGATGAGTTCCTCAGCTACTTCGATCCTTTCTGGGTCGCAAACCCAAGGACCTACCTGAAACTCCTTTTCACCCTCGGCTGTCATGATGAAGCCTACTAGGTTTCTCTTAGTATAGCCATTGAACTTGGCGAAACACAGCCCACCTCTGCTGCGAACCATCGATGCTATGACTTTTCGCCGATCAGCACCGAAACACTTCCCGTCAAACTCAAAGAGTCGTTCCACACTAGTCCCATCTATGCGTGTCAGGTCCTTGCTGCCAAATGGCGCGTCAAGGGATCGTTCGGGTTGTCTTGTGCCCATTGTTTTTGTAAATACTCCGATGGTTCCTTCGCTTACAAAGTCGAGCTTCCGGTATAGTGGTTCGGCATTCATTTTGCTGTATAGCCTAACTGCTTTAACCCCTTGTTTCCTCAGCTGCCTTACGGCGCGCTTGACAAGGGATTTCGCCACTCCCTTGTGTCTATATTCTTTTTGAACCACTACATTTCCAATCCATGCTACTTTGTTTCCATAATCATAAGTAGACAGCATTCCAATCGCATGTTTGCTCGGCTCCTCCTCGGCGATGAAGTTGTCTCCTACTCCCATTAGAAACATTAGCGTGAAGTCTTCCTTGGAGTAGCCCCATCCTTCTCCGTCCGTTATTTCAACAGCGAAATCAACGTCGTTAAGGGTAAACGGTCGAATAGAGAATTCCAGTACCATACAGACTCCCTCTCTGGTTCCTCAAACGAGCACAAACATAGCGCGAATTACCTCTTTTTCATATTACGATACGCTGTGAGAAGACAGGTTACGCACGATAAAGAAGAAATCACCATTTAGCAACATAGGTTAGGAAGACTTCCTTCTCTTATGAGCAAGTTTTTCTGTTTCGAACCACTTTATTTGCTCTGGTTCATCACATTCATGCGATCCATGCGTTAAATACTTCTTGTCGCCCCTAGCATGTTTTATGCTGCACGGACCGACCTCATCGTCCTCAGCTCCGTACCATCTTGGGCAATCCTTGCAATGGAGAACTTCTCTTTCAGGTATGGGCGCCAACTGCTTCTCTCCTACTTGTTCCACGCCATATTAATCGAGTTCCTTACTAATATCATTAACGAAGTCTACTTTAGGATAGTCTCTCTAGAGCGGTATCCTTTCGGTCGGTTTCATGAAAAGGGTAGAGTTGCGTGCAGGGAGTCATATCGAGTTAGCCCTCTATTGGAGGACTTACGGGAGATTCATGTCTTCACTCTGAAGGCTCTTCTCACGCCAATCTTGAAAATGATGTAGCCAAGCAGTGTGAGTATTGCTCCTGCATACATCGTAGCACTATATCCGAAGAGTTGGGAGAGCACGCCTCCAAGTAAACTTCCGAAGACCACTGAGAGATTTAATGCTGAGTTGAGGACTCCTGTACATGTGGCTTTCTCAACATTATGCTCAATTAGAAATACAAGTGCTCCAACGTAAAGAGTTGACCATGCGGAGGCAAGTAGCAGTTGCATTGGGATCAGCTGATAGAAGTTCTGCGCGAAAGTGAATGCAATGAAAGTGGCTGTCGATAGCAGGAGGCCTGCACCAAGCAATTTTCTGCTACTATATCGGTCGAGAATGGACATGATTACAAACTGGGTTATCCAATTCGTAGTGTAGATGATTCCAGTCCAGAGCATGTTGCCCCCTATACTTGCAATGAAGAGTGGATATACTGCCCATATGGCATTGGCACCGAAATTCCTTAGAAAGAATGAGGCGTAAACGTACCAATTCCTCTTGATGAGAGCCTTTGGGAAGAATGAAACTTTCAAGCCTACATTATTAGAACGCGGCAGAGACAATGAAATCGCGAAAGCTACTATAAAGCAAAGCGAGCTGAGACTGAAAATGCCCCAGTACATCGCAATGAATCCAGCTAAGAGTGTTCCCAGACCTGAGCCCAGTGATCCATATGCAGAGAATCTTCCCATTTGGCCTTTCGTATCGGATACGTATGCTGTCAAAGCCGCAGGCACCATTCCTGCCGTGAAGCCCGCAAGGAAACGTACGAGCGCAAGAAGCCACGGGTGGATTAGCAGCGGGATAACAAAATGCGGATCAGTGAGTATTTGAACTAGAAAAGTGATAACCGATAGTCCGAGGCCCAGTTTCACGAAGATTCTTCGATCGTGGACGTCTGATTCTCTTCCAAAAATATAAGATGAGACAAACAGAGCCATTGCGTAGACGGCAACAATAATTCCAACCATCGTATTGTCTGCGCCCAGCTCTTCTGAGAGGTTAGGAATGAAAAGTATTGAGGCGCCCATCGCTAGTTGTGAGAGCAACTGGATTCCAAGTGACCTACGCGTAGGTAATGACATCCCCCTATGAACCGTCTCAACTACTGGTTTGAGAGTTTGCTTGGATATCATGACACTTTTCTGAATTCTCTCATCAGTCGCACTGCGCAGACATAATGAAGCTTCTAGATTCCCACTAACATGCTCAAGCAGAACATCTTAACACAGCCCCATGCACTTAAATCTTTGCAGAAATAGGATCTATATAATGAGAGGATGAGGAGAAGGGAAAAAGAGAAATGGGAGACAAAGAACTTTTCACGGGAGCTGTTGGTCAATTGATGTTTGCGCTCTCTGGCGTTCTGCTTGTCGTAGCATTCTATTTGTTATTGTTTGGAGTCCCTGTTGGAGGAGTAATATGGACTGCAAACGTCAAGGTATACTTCGTTTTGAGCATCATTGGCTACGCGATTTTGCTATTATCTCTTGTACTGCTAAGAGTCTCCCTTGCCAAAATAACCGAAAGACATGAGACAAGTCAAATCGGTGTAATCGGAGCGAAGATTGGTCTTGGTGGAGCTGTGATTGGCATGATCTACAGCGCACTTGCAGTTCTCGAAATTCCGGGCTACGCGAGTGATATGGCACAGATTCTGGCGGATCTGATCAGTGTTTTCATAGGCGCATCAATGTTGTTGATTGGGGCTTCCTTCATGGTCTATGCTGGCAACTTTCCAAGTGGCGGACTCTGGAATGCAGCAGGATTAGTATACATACTCGCTGGAGCGCTTGGGCTTTTTGTAGTTCCCCTTGGCCTTTCCCTGGGAATCTCTCCATTGACTATTTTCGCAGGAGCCATTGGTGCAGTCTGTTTCTTCAAGAGCAAAACCCCTCGGTAAGGGATCAAAGGCGGAATATCACCCAATGGAAGCCTTCGTTGGAACCTCTGGATGGATGTACTCCTGGAACTCAGATGGGAGCCTCGACTGGTATTTAGAGAATTCAGAACTAAACTCAGTTGAGTTGAATGCTAGCTTCTACAGATTCCCGTTCCCAAATCAGGTAAGATCCTGGGTAGCTAAAGGAGCGAAATTAAGATGGGCGGTGAAGGTAAACCGCCTAATCACACACCAATACAAGTTCAGCGAGAAAGGATTCTCGTCGTGGCAGAAATTCATAGATCTCTTCAAACCTCTTGATGATAACATCGACTTCTACTTGTTCCAGCTTCACCCAATTTTGAAGCCTTCCTTGGCACCAAAGCTTGAGGAATTCATTAGAAAAGCAAAGTTGCGAGAGAGATTCGCTCTGGAAGTCAGAAACATAGCTTGGTTCAAAGAAGAGTGGATCGCTTGGGCCAAGAACTTAGGCATCACGTGGGTTAGCATCGACAGCCCGGACTTTCCTCTGGATGTGTTCAACACGAGCGGGATTGTGTATGAAAGGATTCATGGGAGAAAATCATGGTACTCCTATAGATACAAGGATGAAGAGCTAGTAGAAATCAAACGGAAGATCCTCGAAAGTAAGCCACGTAAAGTCTACGTGTATTTCAATAACGATACAAATATGTTAGGTAATGCAAGAAGAATGCTTGAGTTACTGACCTCGCAACGCGCTGCCTAGACTTTATATTTCGGATGTCGACAGCATGAAAACAAGTAACATAGCTCACACGTAGAAACGGCACGATGCTAGAAAGAGGCTAGGAAATGAAGATAATTGATATTCAAACGCATATTGGCGACGTTATCTTCGGAAGACCAATTCTTCCCTTCGAACCCTATGAGCCCTACGACGAAACCCCAAGTTGGGCTTACACGTACGAACTGTCAGAGTTCGACTTGGCTAACATGCAAGAAAGAATCACTCCTGAACTATTGAAGTACATCGATGGGAGGTTGGGTCTGGGCGACCATGGAATGAGAATTCTGGAATCAGTCTACAATCAGGAGAAAAACAACGCTGCAACCTTGGACAACTTGCCGATGGCGATGAAGAAGAACAACATTGACTACAGCGTTCTCTTGCCGATCGAGCCCTATACCCAGACCGAAAGGAGCATCCAAGTCTGTAAGAAAAAGAAGAACATTCTGACATTCGCATCAGTTTACCCGAAGAACCCGAAGAAAAAGGAGAAACCAAAGAAGTACATGAAGACTGGTTGCCGCGGTTTAAAACTCCATCCTATCATTCAGGGCGTATATCCATCCGATAAATCCGTCATAGAACTCATGGAAGAATACAGGAAGTACCGAAGACCCGTCTTATTTCATACTGGCGAGAGCGCGTACTATGTTTGGCAGAGCGAAACACGGAGACGACTAGCACGAGTTGAGAATTTCGAGGAGATTATCTCGAAGTTCCCCGATATTACTTTCATCATGGGATACATGGGACAAACTCAGCGAGATGAAGCACTAGCCTTGGGAGAGAAATACAGCAACGTGTACTACGACTGCACGATTCAGTCAGTTGAGGGCATACAAGAAGCCTTAAGCAGAATCGGTACCGATCGGCTGCTCTACGGTTCAGACTTTCCTTTCGCGCTTCAGGAACCTCAAATCAATATAATAAACAAGGCTATTGCAGAAGATACAGTGACCAAAGAGAGGTTGTTCTACAAGAACGCTGAGCACCTTATTGGCAGAGTAGAGTAATAGGACGAAAATATGAAATAGTAGTTATCTTATATACAATCTTGGTCGGTTTCATGGACGACTTGGTGAGGGGGTCGCGGAACCTTGCGCAAAGGATTGACCATGATCCTGATATTATGCTCAACTCTCATGTTGGTCTCATGCGGCTTAGCACAGGGAACGACGACTTATCAAGTCCCAACATATTCGCATATTCCTGCCATCCCTGGAATGGATTTGAAAGAGAGTTTAGCCCCTGCCGGGATCGAAGCTGCGAAAATAGCTGTCGTCAAGCCGATTTTCTCGGATACAGCTTACAAAAATGCATTCTACGTTTTCTATGCGAAATACGCCAGTTCCAACCAAACTTACATCACAACTGACCTGAATTACTTCAATGTGACAGTCAAGTATGGTTGGGGCTGGAGCAATGGGCTAAACGCTTTCATCACAAGCGACAAAGCAAAACAGCAGGGTCTGTTCTTAGGTAAGAACCTCGCAATCATCGACGAGATAGACGTCACCAACGGAGGACTCTTCCAAAATGGGAAACGAGTGTATGACGTTCTAATCCTGGGATTCACGGAATATGTTACAGTGGAGGAGTACTACGCGTACAAGGAATTTGTGGCGCAAGGCGGAACACTGATAATCATGGATGGATGCAACTTCCTCGCAGAAGTCAAATACTACCCTCCAGCTATCCCTGGGGGACCAGCTTACCTGAGTTTGGTGAAAGGGCACGGATGGGAGTTTAACGGAACGCACGCTTGGAAATCTGTTTACGCAAGGTGGTGGGATGAAAATAAGAATTGGGTTGGAAGCAATTACTGGCACTATTGGGCCGGGAATCACTACGACTATCTGATTGCCAACACGTCAGATCCTATCAGCATTTACCTCAGAAGCAATTACGGAGAACATATTAAGTCAACTTACGGTGCTCATGAGGAAAACTTGTTGCAGAACTTCACCAACACCGGAGTGATTGGGTACTGGCACTTCATCAATCCAGCTGAAGCACCGGATCAGCCCATTGCAGCATATCACCACTTATACATCAATGGAAGCGTCTTCCACACCGGAATAATGGCTAGTGACAGAGTCGCTCAAGAAGAGTTCTTACAGGCATTCCTCATAAGCGCAGCTAGAATGGGGTACACTGGCGAAGTTGGAGACTGGCATTTTCCACGCGATTCCGCCCTCCGGTCATCCTTG
>JAHPYV010000105.1 GCA_019058495.1 Promethearchaeati archaeon | reverse complement strand
CCTTATTCCTACAAGATCAATGATTGAAACTACATCACTGCAAGCCCTTTCAACTAGCCTTTTGAGACTGTCACAGTTCATTGAACGCACTCCAACGTTCACGGCCGAGAACATAAGAACCGCCGAATACAAAGAATTGAAATTGATTAACAATATTCTGGAAGAATTCACTCACAGCTCTAAGATTGTTGAGAAGAACATTCAGACCATCGAACATCTTAGAGAAACTATCTACCTCAAGAACAAGGAAGCTGAGAAGGAGATCAAGAGCCTAGACTATGATGTCGCTCTGCTCGACCTCACGATTGGTGCGACTGGAAATGAACTCGATCAGCTTAATGACAAAGTTTCGTATTCCACTTTGGTCAGACAGAATAGAAGACTCTCGGGCAAACTCGAGAATCTGAAAAGGAAAGTCACTGATGCCATTCGAAAGAAGAAATTGGATTACCAACGAACGCTAAGAAGAATAGGCCTTTCGACTTTCATCGCTTTGACGATCTCCGTCATCATCGCGTTCTACTTGCGTGAAGTACTTTTGGAACTTGGAGCATGGAATCTGATCTTGCTTTCTCCTATAATCTTGATAGCATCAGTTGGATTGCTCTCACTGCGCAGGGCAAGGACAATTAGTAGCAAGACCCATTCACCTATCATTGATTCTCTTCTGCTCCTTTCTAACCACTACTATTCACTGGCAAGTGGCGTGCCTTCAGTCAGCCAGCTACTGAATCAAATTGGATAAAGATAAGGAGACATGCGAGTCTGCATCACTCAACTATTCTGAAAAAAGAGAATGTGGAAACTGGTTGGTTCCAGTTCCGCAGCTGCATAGTTCATCTGTTCAGGATATTGTGAATTGGAGTCAGCCCCTTGTACGCTCTCTTCATTGCGTCGTACAATCTGTCGTAGATCTGCTTGTTTGTTTCAACTGGACTGAAGGTTGATTTCACCTTGAATATTTTCTCGAGCGAATCGAAGTCTTTGTAAACTCCCAGCCCCACAGCAGCAACCATCGCGGCTCCGACTGATCCTACGTCTTGGAGAACGTTGATCTGCTTAATAGGTTTACCCAGTATGTTTGCGAATATCTGCATCCAAGTGCTGCTCTTGGCCCCTCCTCCGACACCATTCAGAGTGGTGATCTTCTGCTTCAGGTTGACCTCAAAGAGTTCTTGAACCCACCTAGTGTTGTAGGCCACTCCTTCCATTATTGCTCTGATCATGTCTCTCTTATTGTGGTTCAGAGCGAGATTTATGAATCCACCCCTAGCCTTTGCGTCAATGAATGGACACCTCTCACCCAGCATCCAAGGCGTGAAGATCAGGCACTTCGAACCAGGTGGAGACTGATTAGCTTCTTCGTCAAGAATTTGGTAAACGCTTTTGCCTGTCGTTTCCGCAGTTCTCTTCTCCGCATCGCAGAGTTCATCTTTGAACCACTTCAAGCAGGCACCACAGTTTTCCATCTGACCTAGAAGTAGCAGTTTGTTGGGGTCTCCCGAGCATATTGTGCCAACACCGCTCAGATCGAATAGGGGTTTGTCTGTATGAGAGGCAATCCATCCAGATGACCCTATGTAGAGGTGTGGGCTACCGTTCTTTATCGCCCCGGATCCTATGCCGACAGCCGGCACGTCTCCGCAGCCACAGACGACTCGGGTACTCGCCGTCAACCCTAGCTCGCGAGACGCTTCCATAGTTAGGCTTCCAACCACGTCAGTGGTTTTCACGACCTTGGCCAACTTTTCCTCTGTGAGCCCAATTTTTTCGATGATGTCTTTTTCGAGTCTGTTTGTTTTCATATTGAACATTCCGTCAACCGAGGCGCAGCTCCAATCGACATAGAAATCTCCTACACATTTGTAGATCAGGTAGTCTTTGACGTCGATGAACTTGCTCGCTTTAGCGAAGATTTCAGGTTCTTTCTCTTTTATCCACATTATCTTTGGAATCTGATCCTTTGCTGACATTGCAGGTATCACGGGTCTCCTTAACAGCTCCATTGGATCAAACAGCATCATGAGGTTGTCAGCCTGCTTCGAGGCTCTAGTGTCAAGCCATAGCAAAATCGGGCGTAAGGCCCTGCCCTTCTCGTCTACAGGCATAATTGAAGCCATCATTGCGTCGAAGGTTACGGCGCCAATATCAGAAGGCTTGACTTTGGTTTTGGTCAAGACTTCTCTAGTAGTTTTCACAATCGCCTCCCAGTAGACACGTGGGTCTTGTTCCGCCCAGCCCGGATTCGGGTAAACAACACCATACTCATCTGTTGCAGTTCCAATGACTTTTCCGTCTGTGCCGACAATGGCTGCCTTATTCACTTCTGTACCAACATCATGCGCCAGAATATACTTGACTTCACTCATCCTCTACATCACACCTCTATCTGCACTGATCCCTTCAAACTTCAAAGGTAGGTTTGCGCAAGTTAGAAAATGGACTTGCTAAGCATATAGTCGTTCCCCTCGTATATGGTTTACCGTTAGACTTAAAATGGAGGGGGGAAGATAACGGTACAAACATGATGCCGTGAAGTATTACTGCGACAAAGAGACGTATTACCTTACTTCACATCTCAATTTTGTCTTCACTTTGCAGGATACACTAAGATTGCGGGAATCAAAATGATGCAGAAGCAACTTAGACTCACGCTAGGAGCTATCGGAGAGCTTCAACGCACCTCATGTTATCTTCCATTTTGCTGACTGTTATCCGAATGTACTCACCTTGCAATCCTTTTACGTCAGTATAGTTCCTCACGAGCATACGGCCTTTCGCAAGCCCCTTTCTATCTCTCCTACGAGACGGAAGCCCAACCTGAAGCGGCCCCTCTAATGCTCTCTACGTTCCGCCTCTCGATCCTTTTAGTTCTTCGATACGTGCTGCGATTTCTTTAACCATAGCGTTATTGCCGAGTGACATAAAAATGAGAAGTGCTTTGTTATACATGTCTTCAGCCGCCTTAAGATCACCACATGTCACATAGAGCTTGCGCAGACTCACGAAGGCTTTTGCCGTTTCTTCTCGCATCCCAACTTCTTCGTCTATTGCAAGCGCCTTTTTGTACATCTCCTCAGCAGCCACAAGATCACCGCGCATCGAATAGAGGTTGCCCAGGCTTCCGTAGACGTTTAGCACCCCTTCTTTTCTGCCCAGCTTTTCATCTATAGCGAGTGCCTTTCTATATATCTCCTCAGCAGCCACAAGATCGCCATATTTCTTGTAAATATTGCCGAGGTTGCAATATACGCTTGCCATTCCTTCATTTACCCTCAGCTCCTCGTAAATGGCGAGCGCTTTCTTGTACATTTCTTCTGCAGCCTTGTCATCGCCTCTGGTCGAATAAATGATGCCCAAGTTCCCGTTAGCTGCTGCAAGAATCACCTTATCATGCAACTTCTCACATAATCTCATGAGCTGAATGAATTTCTCTTCCGCCTTTTTCAGTGCACCAATTCTGGTTAGAAACAGTCCATAATCATTGAGTATACGTGGTCCCGCATAGATTGCAAGTGCCTTGGCAAAATACTCTTCTGCCTTAGTTATGTGACCGGAATCCGCTTGTTGCCTCGCCTCCCTCGCCAAGGTATTGGCAGCATCGATCTGTTTGGTTATGCTCTCTTCAAGTTCATTTGACAGTTGCTCAATTCGGTTTGGATATTCCGTAAGCATTTCGAGCTCGAAAGCCCCCGGCGAGTGTCCATCGAGCCACTTGCACAAGTCCTCTGTGAACTTATCTTGCCATTGACCTACGCTCTCATACATTCGAAACAGGAGTTTCTTTTCGGCTTCAACCCTGTTTCTGAAGTCAAGCACCCTTCTAAGTTGCTCGTCGGGATCTACCAACATCTTGTCGGGGATGCTACGAAAGTATAACCATATCTCCTTTTTATTAGAATATGCTACTTCGTACTCTTCTTCGAAACCCGAACTGAATTCTCCTGTCGGAGAGCCCCATCTTGCCCACAAGAGCATTACGACGAGGTCGCTTCGCTTTATATCCTCATTTATCTTTGCTTGCGGACGACCCCTTCCAGGCAATGTATCCTCCCAACCCACAGGTTCGAGTAGTCCGCCCTTTGATTTTGCTTTTAGCTTGTTTACCTGTTCGAGGATCTTTGGAAACTTCTTTCGTTCATCGACCAAGTCTTTTGGTGAAGCTATGAATACAAGGATGCGTTTAAGATACCTTTCAAAGATCTTCGGCATTGCGAACCCTCTCTCCTCCGCTGTGTCTCTCTTAGCTTAATATGTACCGACTCATTATAAAAATAAGCCCGCTGGTCATGCCACCATTCGTAGGATCGGGAATGAATTGTGACGACCTTGTGGCGAGGTGGTTTAAACTTGCGCGACGGTTACTTATATAGAGACGCTGGTTATGGTTGGCTCCGAATATCATTTACGTAATGATGTAGGTCGTCCCAAAATGTCTCACCGAATAGTATTGAAGATTGGCGCTCTTTCCGCAAGGGAGTGGAATTACCTCTATGGACTTTTCCTCTCCGATGGGTTTGCGTACCGTGTGCGTACAACTGGAGAAGTCGTATTTTGTCTGCAAGGAAATGAAAAGGAAATTGCCATCCGGATAGTAAATTTACTCAGGAGGATTGGATTGCATCCTAGGCTTGTAAGGATTCAGAGTAAAGACATGATTTATGTGAGGGCCTACTCAGTCTCTATCGTCGACTTTCTCGCTAACAAGAAGGCTCTCTTAAGCGATCTGGTCAGCAGAGAAAGGTTCTATGAGGAAAATCGATTGCTTGAAGTCAAAGAAGGGATCTCCTTCCTCGCTGGGCTCATCGATGGTGACGGCTACTGTGGTGTGACTGTAACAGAAGAATACTTTAGAGGAGGGTTAAACAAGTGGAGATGGTCTTTCGCCCAAACTAGGTATGCGTTTTTGGTTGAGTACATTGCCAGATTTGTTGACAGTATAGCTAGTGGGAGCTGGAAGGCGGCAATATACGGTCGCAAGCGCGAAATCTATTTTCACAAGTCAGCTATAATCAGATTATTGGGTTTGAGTATAGCCGAATACTCGTGGAAGGCTGCACAGTGGCAAGAACACGTGGATAGACTTCAGCGTGAGCTACCACCATATTTCACTGCCGGGGACTTTGCACGCGTGTTCAAAGTGAGCGGAGATATTGTGACGAGGTGGATTCGAGATGGTATGCTAAAGTACTCTGCCAGAGTCGGAAGTGGACGAAATGCTAGGTACTACAGTTCTGAGAGAGACTTAAAGGTGCTAAGCCAAAAGTTGTCGAAACAGAGGGAGGAGCTGGAGCATATCAAGAGTAATGCATTGAAGCTTGTGGAAGCCGCTGAGATATTAGGCGTCTCAAGTCGATCCCTGCATAATTGGCATCGCCGTGGAATGATTCGAGCGACCATGGTACGTGAGGGAAGAACGAGATTCATGGTGATACCAAAAGATGATATGGAGAAACTCAAGAAGCACTATTTGTCAAATAGAAGGGGAAACGGGAAAACTTAGTTAGAGGGAGAAGGACCGTTACTATTGTCGCTCCTTCTACCATGTCGCTAAATCTCGGTTGATCCCTCTAAGGTTATGTAATTCATAATCTTCAGCTTTCCAACAGTTCGTGGAGTGCTTTAATACACCTAATGTTGTCTTCCTTTGTGCTAACAGTTATACGAATATACTCGCCTTGCAATCCTTTTGCGTCGGTGTAGTTCCTCACGAGTATACCACTTTTCATAAGCCCCATTTCTATCTTCCCCACTGGGAGCCTGCTATTCTCAATCTTCACAAGTATAAAGTTTGCCTCCGAGGGATATGGCTTCAATCCTCTTATTTTAGAGAGTTCTTTGAAAAGATAGTCTCGGCCCTCGATTATTTTGCGGGCATTTCCGCGAGCGTACTCCATATCTTTCATCGCTGCTACAGCAACTTTTTCAGCAAGTAAACTTACGGTAAATGCTGGTCTAGCTCTCTCCAAGTATTTTATGACCTTAATGTTGCTCAGAGCATAACCAATTCTTAAACCCGCCAGGCTAAACGCCTTTGACAGGGTTCTAAGACAAATCAGGTTTTCGTATTTCTCAATTAAGTGAGCCGCGCCTTGTCCACAGAACTCGTAATATGCCTCATCAACCATCACGATGACGCCGCTATCTAGAATTCGTTTCAGGTCATCTTCAGGAATTACGTTTCCTATTGGATTGTCTGGTCTGGTTACTACGATGATCTTGGCCTTAGGACTGACTTTTCTGAGTATTGTGTTCACATCGTATTTGAAGTCAGGTTTGAGCTTTGGTATTTCGAGTATATTTGACCCAGCCACTCGAAGTCTCATCCTGTAAACTGTGTAAGTTGGTATCGAGAGTATCGATTCATCTCCTGTCTCGATGAATGCTCTTGAAATGAGGTCTATTAGTTCTGTGGAGCCGTTTGCGACGATTATGTTGCTGGTTGGAAGCCCTGTATAGGTCGAAAGAGCCTCGCGAAGTTCAAAGTAGGATGAATCAGGGTACCAACCAAATTGAGGAAAAGTTACATTCATAGCTTCTCTGACCTTGGGTGAAGGAGGAAATGGACTTTCGTTTCCCATCATTCTTGCGAAATCACTTCGATCCTTATACAGAACACGCAGGATTCCAGTTGGATTATAGGCTTCAACCTCCCTGACATACGGCTTGAAAAACCGACTTACGTCTGGCATAACGACTAAGCGCTCCACCTGTAGTGTCCCCTACTTCTTAAGCAGTCACAATCATTAAAGCTTTCCCTCCATGGGCACCATACTAGTGATGCAACTGCTTCGACTGTGGCGTTAACGGACCACTAAAGAATTTACCGCGAATGAGTCATCAGAGAACTTAGTGTTGTAGAGCAATTGGTGCCTAAACGGAGACGGAAATTGAGATAGCAAGACTAACTCTCGTTCAAATTAGAAAACTCAAAATAAGTTGCTTTAGACTCTAGAACCAATCATGACGGTCTTAGAGTTTCTCTTCTGGAGTTTCTTATATACTATCCGTCTTCCTTTCTTTACGACTTGCTCCTTCATCTGATCCTCTCCCAAGCTACATTCAAGAGGTGACACTCTCTGTAATCGTACCCTATATCTATTTTGGTGACCTTCAGATCACTCAATTATGAAGAACGCATCGCAAATATTATGAAGTCGCGAAGCAGTGACTTTTAGTGTGATCATAGAAGATGTGGTTACAGCAAAGTTGATTATTTAAACTAATCTTATGAAGACTAGCTGGTTGCGGGTCTTGGCAGATAATATAGTGTTGGTAGATCCACCGATTCATCATCTAGTGTCGCAGTTTGTTGGTGGCGTCTACTGGTATCCTTCCCTTGCAGTGAGTTACCTGAAATCTGTACTGTCATCGGTCAACGCTGGAAGTTCGTGCAGACATTGGAATGGAGAGTTTCACAACTTTCTGTCTGACGAACTTGATTTAATTGAACCTGAGGATGCTATACTGACGCTCTATGCCTTCTCTTCGATGCTCTTCCCGAAGTATTACCAAGGCAAAGGTAAACAAATACTCAACGTTGTAAAGAATATCGTGAAGGAGAACTCGAATTACGATTTTGGCGAACGCCTAGCTTTTTTTGAAACAGACGTGGTTGATTGGGTGAACAAGTGGATTGAGAGCATAAACTGGAGCGACTACAAACTTGTCGGAATCTCAACTGTCACTTTGACCCAACTAATTCCAGGACTATACTTAGCTAGAGCAATCAAAGCCGTTAGCCCAAAGACCTTGACGGCTTTCGGTGGGTTTGCTTGCCACGGAAACTTTGGCGCGCGTCTGATAGAGGTCTTTGACCAAATCGACATCATCGCTGACGGCGAAGGTGAAATGATAATCCAAGATTTGGCGAAGGGTCTTGATGGAAGCTTGGACTTGGGCTCAATCAAGGGCACAATTCAGAGGCATGGAGAAAATGTGGTTCGAAGTCCTCCGCAGCCATTAACCATGGATCTATCGACTCTTCCTTTTCCTGACTACAGTGACTACCCAAACTCTGACAAAATAGAGGAGCTACTCATAGAAATGGGCAGAGGATGTCCCTGGGCTAAGTGTGCCTTCTGCACCTCCTTCACGAGCCCAATCTACAGATGGCGACCAGCTGAGCGGGTGTTTCAGGAACTACTCTATGAGAGCGATAAACACAAGACCCGGCGTTTCGTATTTGTGGATCTGGACATACCCGGAAATGTGAAGAACCTTGAGAAACTATGCGATTTGCTGATATCTGAAGGACGAGACTTCGATTTGTTTGCAGAGGCCTGCCCCGAGAGCATCTCCAGAGAGCTGTTGGAAAAGATGCAGAAGGCAGGGTTCAAAAGGCTTCAAGTAGGTTTCGAATCGTTCAGCAATCCTCTTTTGAAGAAGATGCATAAGAATTCGAAGGTACTGGACAACATAAAAGTCCTCAAATGGGGCAAAGAGCTTGGAATCAAAGTGACAGGTAACGTGATTGTTGGGTTTCCCACCGAGACCGTCGAAGATCTAAGAACGACTCTTAGAGTTGTGAAAACCTGCAACAACTTAGTTCAGTATGTCACGACGGCTGATTTCAACCTCAACTACGGGTCTACTGTCTACACAAACCCTAAGGATTATGGGGTCACCATAAACCTTGGCACAAAGCTGAAGAATTTTGGTAAAGATGAAATTGAGCGACTGATGTTCGGTCAAGACATCTTCTCCTGGCTTCCAGATAAAATGAAGGACAGAATACTTCAGTACTTCTACTCATTCACGAAAGAAAACGAGAATCCTTCAACTAATGATCAATTACTTGAATACAGGAATCTACTTGATGAATCACTTAACAAGTGGCAAACAGAACTTCCAGAACTTGAGTACTATGACATGAAAACATTCCTTCAAATAAAGGACGAACGCACGCATAGAATAGCAAAGATCTACACGCTTGAACATGATGAAAGAGACATTTTCATGCTATGTGAAGGGATCCAGACACTGGAAACCCTACACC
>JAHPYV010000104.1 GCA_019058495.1 Promethearchaeati archaeon | reverse complement strand
CTTTCTAGCCCAGCAGCCCACACCGCTCATGCTTGTCGGTGGTGTTCTAATTCTCATCGCTGGATATATCGTAGCCTCAAGATGACTCCATCTCCGGATGTTACACAGCTTATCTGCCTTTCAATCAAGTTTGCTGTTGCTAAGCAGTTATGATGAGGAGGAGGAATTATGATTAGCGCAAGCCGTAGATGAACTTCTGGAAAAATGTAGACACCGGCAAAGTCGGCACAGCGCTGAACAATCCGCTATTTTCATCGAGATTATAGCACCCACGATAATGGCTATGAAACTGGATATGGTAACTCGCCCTACTAAATAAACCGTTGAATTGTTACGAGGCGCGACCACAGACAACTAGACCATATTGTATTCATAGAGGAAACAGATTTTAGATACGATTTCTCACTCTTTCCGTGAATTGCTCCCTGAATTCACATCCACCCACTCAATTGATTTTTCCTTTATGCCAATTCAAGAATCTGTCAATTATTCCCTCTGGAATCGCTCTAGGACAATCTACAGGCAGGTTTAGAGTCTTTCTTATCCTTTCTACTAGCTTATTTTGCCCGAATGGATATATCTGTGTTTCGAATATCATGGCGTATCCCCCTGCCCTCCAGATCCTAAAGTTGTACCACTTTGGCGAGCCCCTCATTATAAAAAGTGGCCTAATGCCCAAGAAACCACACATCCGCAACTTTATTGTCAACTCATCTTCATCTATATAGCTGAATTTGTTCTTTACTTCAGCACCATACCCTATGCCATCTCTTTCTAATATGAAGTCTAAGTCATGGTTCGTTTCCGTCCACTTCTTGTCATTGTACGCGTTGATGTATTGACCCCGTGACAAAAAATCTTTGTTTGTTAGTGCATTGAAGAACAAGACTTCTGCTTGCCTTCCACAACCCATGGCTATAGTCGGCTCAGAGTATTCTCGCACTACCTTTACATTCCTCTCGATCTGTCGCTTGTAGTACCTGTACTTTTTGTTAAAAACGAACTTAACTCTAGTAGCACCTCGCAAAGGCACCTCTTCAGATTTTAGGAAACCATCACCTATGAGTTCATTAACTGCCTTAGCGGTAATCCAGTGAAAGAATTGCTTCTCAAAAAAGACCTCAAGCTGTTGCATGTAAAAAACGGTTTCACTCTTCTCCGCAAAAAACTTGACCAATTCTTCTTTTGCTTCATCTATCTTAATATCTCGAGGATAACTTTTTGGCCACTCCTCCTCTGAAATATCCTCGTAACCATAGAAATCGTAATCAATCATCGGTTTACGCCGAGAATTGTTTAGGAAAGGATATCCTTTACAAGTTTGTCAATTTCATCTAGCTCAGCGCTGAGATAATCTCTAACCTTGTTGCGCAGGAAACCGATAGATTTGCCTTCCAAAGTTAGCTGAGCTACTTTCTGGTGGCATTCCTGCGATAGCCCCGCTAGTCTCAGATGCCTTTTATCCTTGCCATCAAACTTGGGAATGGGCAACGCCTCAAAAGGGCGCCTGTATATATCTCTTTCACCCCAAGCTCCCTTGGTCTGATACTGTTTTATAGCTTCATCAACATACCGAGAATTGAGGAGGGCACAGAGATAATGAGCCTCTCCTAGCTCCTTCGTTTGATAGAAGAAGGTTTTAGTGTCGGCCAAAAAACCATGAGTAGAACGGCCTTCAGCTTCTAAGCTTTCGCCAGTCGTATCCACCACACAGGAAGCAATGTGGGTCCCGGAAGTACCAAGCAGCACATTGTAATAGCCTGAGGAATGCTGAGAGATTAGCAGTCGTCGGTAATCAAGCCTTGTATATGAATCCATAGCAGTGCCTTTCTTTTTCTTAGCATCCCAGAGGTTTTCGACCTGGCTGAGCCACTTATGAAGACCAGAATAGCCATCGCGTAGGGCAGTCTGTCTATTCAACATGCGCACGCCCATCTCTGAAATCTCAAGGGGCAAGACTACAAGATCCAACTTGCTACGGCCAAAGGGCAGAAGATGCTTACCAAGGAGAGTTGCATAAAGAAAACTGGCTTCAACTTCGCCTGATATTTCTATGCCTTTCCACGGTTCCTTAGCAGTTCTTTCGACGCCGGGATGGGTCTTTAAGTAAGGCTTGGCGTGGTCTATTACCCCAAATCCCTCACTAGCCGTCGGCTGGACAAACCAGAAGCAACGAGGGACAATTGTGGCCCCTTCCTTAAAGTGCTCAAAGTAATAGCTCTCTTCCGCAATGGGTGAAAGCAGGGCTTCAGGGCTAACACGGGAGCGCTGGATGTTGAGGTGCATTTGGGCTTCCTGCCAGCTAAGGTTTTTCTTAGGCAAAGTGCCTTTTATATCCAGCCTCTGGACGGAACGGGCTTCCTTGTATCCTTCGCGAGCGATAAAGACACAGGCAGGAACATTAAAGACACCCTGTGTTGGCGTCTCAGGGATAACGATGTTCTCCAGGTCTATTAGCTTGCGTAGTTTGGGCTCCCAAAAGGCGACGGCTTTGCCGGCAATAATGCTTCTGAAGTTAGCATGCTGTTTGGCGCCGGTGATGACACTGCGAGGCATAACAAAGGCGATGGTCTCCCCACTTCTGACATACATATAGAGGCTATAGGCAAAGAAGAGGGTTGAGGTGTCCATGTGAGTAAAAAGCTTGACATCTTTGGGGCTAAGCAGTTTATAGCGCATTGTGAGTTTCTTTATCTGACTCTGGTAGTCAGGGTCACGAATATACCTATAAGCAAGCCAAGGTGGATTCCCAGCCACCAAAGTAAAGCTCTTCTGGCAGAAGAAAATAGGGCGGTAATAATTCTTGAGAATGAACGCCCAGATGGTATCCCTGCCTTCCTGGACTAATTTCATCATCAGCCGCAGATTTTGCAACCATAACCAGAGCCACCTATCATAGCCTTGCCGCTTGAGATAAGCTTGAAAACCGGCGATTGCCTCTTCGGTTGGCTTTCCAGCATAGAACCTCATCTCATCAATAACCCTGTCTAAAGTATCAGGGTTCACTATCATATCGGTAGGAATTCCAAACTTTTCTCCACCAGTCACAGTGACAGAAAACGACTCCTCTCCAAAGGAAAGTTTCTCCCTCATTACTAAAGAGTCAGCCATATATATGGGAATGGTAAGTTTTTCCTCATAGCCTGTTAGCTCCGGCGCCAGGGCTAGCAAGTAGTTTATCTTAGCGATAGTCACAGCTAACGGATGCACATCTACACCTACAATGTCCTCCGTTGCTTTCTCTATCAGGGCAGTTCCATGGAGCCCTTGCTCGCGGAGTAAGCGGATAGCGATGAATAAGAAAGTCCCGGAGCCGCAAGCAGGGTCAAGAAGGCTTGTCTGAGAGTCAATTCAGCTAGCCAATCTGGAGTATAAAACTCGCCTAAGTCATGGCGGGTTTCAGGGTCAACAAGTTGCTGGTAAAGCTCTTTGAGTAAATCTTCATTTATCTTGGACAAATCATAAGCTGACAGGTGCTGAGCCAGTCCCCTCAGGAGGCCATGAGCATTGTTTAGCAAGGGAGAGGACAAGACCCAGGTAAAGAAGTCGCTCTCGGCTAAATTCTGGAAGCCTCTTTGCCGAAATGCCTCGCCCTCTAGTATAGAGAAAAATTCATCCTTGTGCTTTGGTCTCTCCATGAAAAGAGCAAGGTAGGCTATGAGCTTGACCAGAATAGAGAGGTAGGTATGACGAAGGAAAAGCTCATCGCTGGCGACACTGCCGCCGTAAACCTTGGAAAGGAGTTTATCCCATTCCTCAAACTTAACTTTTACTGAAGGGTTATCTCTAGATTGGTTAAACATGTGTCGTAGCTTTTGGAAAGAAGAAACAAAAACAGGGCTCCGTGGTCCAAACCTTTTCACTATGTCTTGTGAAGTGGGGACAAGTTCCTTAGTCGAGAAGAGAAAACGGTCAAACCAGGAGAAGGCATCTTCAGGCGTAAGAGTTCTTAATGAGATACTATCTATCTTTTCTAGCCTATTTTCTCTTAGGATATAAACTTCAAAAAGTAAGCCGTCGGGTGAGAACGCCGAAATAGGTTCCATTTCTCAGAGAGCCGAGATAATCAGTTAGTTCTCGCTTCCCCTCCTCTCTTTCTGCGTCCAAATCCCGTTTGAATTCGAAGACAATGTCTTGAAATAAGGCATCTATGAATCCCCTGACCTTGGCAGCCTTGACACCTTTCTCTAGCTCGAACTCCTCATAGTCAACACCGAAAGTTCGGCTTAGGAAGCCAATGAAGATACTCCTAAGCTGGTCATGGTGAGCTTTTGTCAGCTTGGCTTCCTCGATACGGTTGAGGTATTGCTGAAACTGTGGTTCAAAGTCTGTAAGGTTCATTATCTTCTTAAGAGTTAATATATTTGGTATGCTTACTTGCTGTCAATAATTAGGATGTAAGGCGTGGAAAGAAAACACCGTTTCGACTTGAGTATGGCAGAAGCCGAATTAGCAGCATTCCAGCAAAAAGCTGTATCAAATATTCCGTCAGTTTGTGCATGGCTGCCTCTGTCTTTCCTCAGAACTATTCTTCCGCAATACGAATTCCACCTCGCCTTGACGCGCTGGAACGCTTATAATAGAAATGCGCCGCACCGAGACGAAGTGAAAGGCCAGTTTGCAAATTCGTTAGAATTATAGTGAAGACAACAAAGCTAAACATAAATGGAGTAATGTGTTATGAGTGTGCACAATAATAAGGAAACATTTAACCGTGCCATGATGCTTCATAAGGTATGCTCCATGCTGGGGTGGGGTGAAAACCCCAAAGAAATAGTTGATAAAGTCAATCAATTACGACGTGGCTTGCCTAAGGAAGATGAGTTTATTGCACTATCCGTTTGGATGGGAAAGTGCTCCCTGATACATAAATTAGACCAGGAGCAATTTCCTAGTCTATCGCCTAAGAGCTATCAAGTCCCAGACCTTTTTGCCTTATATGACTTCAATGGCAAGAATGTCCCGGTCTTAGTTGAGGTTAAGACGACCTCGGATGTTAAATTGGAGCCATTCTCTAATGCGTACCATCATAGATTGGTGAATTATGCCAATATGCTGGGGTTGCCCCTTTTAGTAGCTTGGCGTATAGAAAAACTTAATCTGTGGTGCCTTTTTGACCTTGAGCGAATGACGAAGAAGCAAACCGCTTTCCACATTGACTTCCAAACAGCAATGAATAATAGCCTTCTGGGAATCCTTCTCGATGACGTGATTATCACCATCAATAAAGGTACCCAAGTATTCATCAAAATAAAAAAGGTCCCAGGGACTGAATTAAGAGACAAAACTGGGAAACTCCGGAAATTCGAGGGAATTGGCCAGGATATTGCGTGGTTAAGTCCTGAAGGTCAAAGAATATCTACACATTCAGCTCTAGCCAAGTTTCTTAACTATGCCTTCCACCTTGTGGAAAACGATGTCACTGACATAGAGGACGAAAGATATGTAACTCTAACGTTTTATACTACCGAAAATGAGAATATATTCGCCCACCAACTACTAGGGCCACTGTTGCTTGGTTCGAGAGCAGTAAATCGCGAATTTAGCTGGTTGGATGCTTTAAAACAAAAAACATTCCGTATGGACTACCAGCATATGAGGAACGCAGCTAGCAAAGGTGTAAAAAACGGTGTAATCAGTATGATCATTCGACAGAAACCTGCGATATTTCCCAAGTTCTTAGAGTCATAGAAATCGCTGCAGAATCTTCAGAGCAAGATACACTTCGTCTTACGAGTCGCAAGGCCCATTATAAAGATGCGCCTCGCTGAAACGAGAGGAAAAGAAGTCGAAAGATAGGTGGTCTAAACGAGGTCAGTCAAATACAAATCAGTGTTATAGCTGCACAAAACGCCATTTTGTTACGAGCGGAGAGACGTGAGTCATGCATGTGAGATTCTGCTCTTGGTTTTCTAATCACCGCGTGTGACTAGAAGTTCTGCTGAATTTCGCTACTACGCTCCGTTTCAAGTCCACTGGCTGGGCTGCACATTGCTATCAAACACCATCTCTCTCAGGGGTTATTATAGCATGGGGTAACTCAGGGTGCTGTTAGTCACAGTGGTAACAGTCCGTCAGAACGTGATGTGGTTCCGATATGGAGATAGCGGGAGAGCCATGCAATTATAGGTGCAACAGGTTTGACGGCTATTATGGCATGTGCCATAATGTATCCAAACTATAATAGCTTAAGCAAACACTGAGTTAAGTCATCATGGATGTTATACGAAATTTCAATTTCTTTCTCTTATTGAGGTGAACCATGGATTATACAAAATGGGAAGAGAAACAAATCTCAGTAAACAATATATTGCTTGATTCACATAACCCAAGAATACCACCTGACTTAGGACCACGTGACCAACGTTCGTTACTAGCTGTACTTGTAGAGCATGACAAAGTTGAGGAACTCGCCAGAAATATTGCTAGAAATGGCTATTTCCCTACCGAGTCCCTCATTGTGGTAAGAGAGAATGGTAATACCACCGTCATAGAAGGTAATCGGAGGTTAGCAGCACTCAAACTTCTCATTGCACCCGAGGCCGCGCCAGAAGACCAAAAATCAAAGTTTCGTTCCCTTTCCAATAGGATTGATATCAGTAAGATAAAAAAGGTTAAAGTTGTTGTTGCACCTAATCGCGAAGCAGTAGCGCCTATCTTGATGAGCAGGCACACTAGCCCGCAAATCGAGGCATGGAAGCCAATAATGAAGGCTGCTTTCTATTATAGGCTGTTACAGGATGGAATAACCATTGAAGACTTATCTCATGAATACAATATTGCCGAGCCAGAAATCATCAGATACCTCCGAATGTACAAAATGTATCAAATTGCATGCTCACTAGCTTTACCTGATGATGTAGCAAAAATTGTTAGCAATCCCAGGGAATTTAGTGCTACCACATTAGAGAGATACTATGGTTATAATATTGCCAGAGAGTTTTTAGGAATTAGTTTCGGTGAAGGTGCTGATATTGTTGGGTCTATAGATAAAGACGAATTTAAAAAGGGATATAAGAAAGTTATTACTGATATCGCCACGGGCAAAGTGGATTCTAGAGTTCTCGGCAATACCCAAAATGCCCAAAAATACATTGATTCATTTTCTGAACAAGAAAGCCCCGATTTATCAAAGAAAGGTTATTTCACTTCTGATACACTTCTGGAAACTCCACATGATGCAACTAAAATCACTGTAAGACAAGGGAAAGCTGCCAAGAAACCTAAACCAAAGCCGAAAGGTCTGATTCCTAACCACATCTCCTGTGATGTATACAATCAACGCATCAACGATGTCTTCAACGAGCTAAAAACACTTCCAGTTGCAAAGTATCCGAATGCAACGGCTGTTCTCTTCCGTAGTCTATTAGAGATGGCACTGACGCATTACCTAGCCGGATCGGGAGAGCTCAATGTTATAATTGAGGCTGAAAGGCAAAAACGAGAGAAAAAGAACCAGACACTAGAGAGTGATTGGCAACCAAGCTTAAAGCGAATGCTAACTCATTTGACAAGTCAAACGTGCAGAATTATTCAAAATCCAAACCTAATAAAAGTGCTTAAAAAGTTTACATCGGAAAAAGAAGAACTGTTATCTCATGATAGTCTGAATTACTTTGTTCACAATCAGTTCTATTCCCCTAATGAAGAGTCTTTGAGGCGTTTTTGGGGGCAACTTGAAGCACTATTTCAGATTATATTAGTTGAGCCTGATACTAAGTAATCTATGTATGCGGATATAAGATTGATATGGGTTATACTCAAAGCCCTTTACGATACCCAGGTGGCAAATCAAGTTTCTCGGGATTACTAGCAGAATTCATCATATTGAATAATCTTCAAGATGGAATTTATGTTGAGCCATATGCTGGAGGTGCAGGAGCCAGCTTGAATTTACTTTTCTCGGAGCATGTTAGTCATCTTATCCTTAATGATGCAGATAGATCTCTTTACCTTTTTTGGAAATCCGTACTATTTGATACTGAGAGATTCATCAAGCTGATAAATGATACGCCGATATCTATCAATGAGTGGCAGCGAAGAAAAGAAATCACCAAAAGTGCCCAATCCCACTCTGAACTCGAAGTTGCCTTTTCCACTTTCTATTTAAACAGGTGCAATAGATCGGGGATTCTAAATGCCGGACCTATTGGCGGCCACTCTCAGAATGGCAGATGGCGTATTGATGCTCGCTTCAATAAAAAGAAACTCATTAGGAGGATTGAGAAGATAGCTCTCTTTAATTCTCGTATAACTATCTACAATCTTGATGCCATTGAATTTATGGAGCAGCATGTCCTTCCATTGTCCATACCGAACAATCGGCTTCTGGTATATCTTGATCCTCCCTACTATTCGAAGGGAGACCAACTTTATCTCAATTATTACACGGCAGACGACCACATAAAACTTGCAGAATTCATCAACAGACAGTATGGATTCAAATGGATTGTCTCCTACGACAATATTCCACAAATCAGACAGCTTTATAGTGAAAGAGCGACTAATGTAGTCTCCCTTAACTACTCTGCCTATAGTGCAAGAATTGGTAGTGAAGTGATAATTTACTGTCCAGATTGTGTAGTTCCTGATGTATTGCCAGGTAACAATCAGCCAGAATGTTCAACCCCCCTTTCAACAAGCGTAACTTTGTGCATCGCCAGCACCAGTGGCACAACCCATTAACGGACACTCTGCTGAGCTAGCCCGATGCTACCCCAGAGCCAGACTACCTGTTGGCACTGGCTCATTCACCCAATCAAGCCACTCTCCTCGACGCTATTGAGGTACGACTGTCCGCACGGACAGGAGTTGATTGCGTGGTATATCCGTTTACTTAGTCAAAGCCAGCTCAAAAGGAATACTCCTGTTAACACTGCATCCCAACATCGACAAACGAAGGCAATCCCGATGATATGTCAACCTCCGCCTCAACTATGGCTCCTTCCAGACCAACCACAGCACAACCCGTTACCTCCGCTAATATATCGCCACCATTTATAGCAAAAGCACGCTTCAATTGATATAATGCG
>JAHPYV010000103.1 GCA_019058495.1 Promethearchaeati archaeon | reverse complement strand
TCTTGTAGTTTTGTCGCTTCTTGCCTTTGTTTTTCCACAGTCTCCGCCAGTTTTCGTTCAATCAGTTCGCGCTCCCTTGTTTCTTCTAGAAGTTGTTCCTGAAGTTGAGCTTTTTTCTGTTCTTCCTGCTGAATTTGCTCAAGGAGTTTTTCTTTTATTTCCCCTTCGGCTTCCGGGGTTTCCGGAAACAAAGCCGCTGTTGGTAAGGGAGAAGTAATTTGCTCTCTTGCTTGTCTTTGCAGTCTTGCACATGGGTTCAATGGTAGCTATCCGTCGGAGAGTTGACGGAGACAGAATGGGTGTAGTCAGCGCGTCTGCTGCATTGGTTGCCTCAATAGTTGGCGTCCTATACTACGTACTCACATATCTAGGGTTGACTCTCGACATACATTACAATCCGGATGGTAGCGTTTCTTCCACTTCAATCAACGCGCTGGGTGCTGGTGTTCCAGTTGCCTATAATCTCCTGTTGACAGTAACCATGATTCTTGTTGGGGTTTTCTTCTTAGTCTGTCGTGAATCCTTTTCAAATGCGGAACTCTGGATGGTAACGGGCTTACTCTACGTGCTTGCGGGGGCATTCCAGCTTGGTTACACTTCGCCCTATTATTTCATGTACGTATATCTTGCCAGCTCAGCAATGTTCATTGTTGTGGGCGTTATGGGCGCGATCTGCTTCTTCACTGGTAAATATGCAAAACGAAGTAAGAGAGCGCATGTCTAGATCAAAAGATCAGAGCTTGCCGTTTGATTGACAGCTGAAGCTTATGGACCATACTTCTTACGACAGGAGTCCACTCAGGGCAGGCGGATTGTGTCAGACTTTGCCTAAGTTAGTATGGGAATCTCTTCCAGACGATAGGCCGCTCCCACAAGGTCACGTTTACATGCCTAGAAATCCAATGCCTTAATGGATAAGGGTCTTGAGGAACAATTCTGAGTTTATTGACGAGTAACGTTGGAATGTTGGATTGAAGAGCGTTGGAATAGACCGTTACTCTGTTCACTAGGTGACTCCACATCCGTTCAAGTCTACTGCCGTCATTCAGTAAAGTGAGAGATGTGACTGAGTAGGTCGATTAGCGCTTCCTCTAGGAACCCAAGAGTAGATCGAGATCAGTGCTGTCTCCACAAGAAACTGGGGCAGCGATATAAATAGAATGAGTTAGGTGCTGCCTGCCTCATTGAAGGTTCATCAGGATGTTCTTGCAGAGAGTGGAATTCGCTGCTGCGACGAACGACAGCCTCGAGGCAGGAAGCAATTCAACGTCAACATTAGCTCCTCTTTCGTCGACAATTACTCCACCAGCCTCCTTCAGAATTAGATACGCTGCTGCTATGTCAGTAACCCTGTTCATTCCCCTAAGATCAACAAATGCATCGTATTTCCCACATGCTACCAGGCAAACCTCTAGGGCGTTTGTGCCTAAGTATCTCTTTCTCTTAGCCATGTTGAGAATACCCATGATCTTCTTTGTGTAGCTTCGCAAGTCTACTATGTTAAGGTCTACCCCAATCGTGCTGTCTGAAAGTCTTTCAACCTTGGAGGGCGAGATAGTGTCTCCGTTACACTTTGCTCCTTTGTGTAGTTCAGCTTCATAGATTATTGCCCTTGGCAAATCGGCTACGAGAGCCTCAGACACGTCACTCAAGCGCTTCCCGCTGGCGAATGCTATTGAGAAGGAGTATGCGGGGATTCCGAGTATGGCATTCATACTACCATCGATGGGATCCAGTATTATTGTCCCGCTAACATCTTTGCCATACGTGCTGATTCCTCGCTGATTAGCGTGAAAGACATGCCGCTCTCGGCAAGGACATGGGTAACAGCCTCTTCTGCTACGGCATCGATCTTCCTAGTTGTGTCTCCCTCGGTTTTCGCTGCAACAATCTCGTTTGCTTGCTCAGTTCCAACTAGATGCTCAGTCGCATCCATGGCGGCTTCTGCGGCTTCTCTGAAGATCGGCAGCCAGGTTTGACGAACCATATGGTAACCACCGAGGCAGCTCCATTCCAGAGTTAGGGAGTACTCTTGGGCGGGATGTCATAGTCGAAGAATCTAATCTATTATCATAGTACTGGACTTACTTATTTATATTGAAGAACAGTACAGCAGAGTGAGTTGAAAATCATATGGTTAACAAGCCAAGTAGTTTCAGGAAGATGATGGAGACAAGCTCGCTGAATCGAAAAACTAGAGTTGTGCTGGCTCTCGATATCTCGACTAGGCTGCCCAAGGAAAACCGTGGTAATGCTCGCGGTGATTTGCTCGAAAGAGCTCTTTTCACCCTTGAGCAAACGAATGAACACATTGCCGCACTGAAGATTAATCACCAGCTTCTCTTACCATTAGGCCTCTATGACCTAATGCAAGAAATTATCAGTAAAGCAAAGTCCTCGTCTCTGCCTGTGATAATGGACTGCAAGGCAAACGACGTCGAGCACACAAACAGATGGATAGCGAGGCACTACTTCGATGCGGGATTTGACGCAATAATAGCCAACCCCTTCGTGGGATGGGAAGGCGGAATACAGCCGCTAATGAGCGAAGCAAGAGAGCAAGGTAAAGGCGTAATCTTACTGGCCTATATGTCTCATCCAGGAGCCACCGAAGGATATGGTCAGCAAGTGCTGCCAACGAACTCGACTAAACCACAACCGCAATATCTCCTCTTCGCCCAGAAAGCTGTCAAATGGGGTGCTGATGGGGTAGTTGTCGGAGCAACTTATCCCGACAAGATAAGAGAGATTAATGACGTGACCGAGGGTAAGGTACCCATATACTCACCAGGGATAGGCGCTCAAGGCGGAGACATATCAGAAGCATTCAGAGCAGGATGCAAATACGCCATTGTAGGTCGAGCGATATTTGAATCCGAAGACCCTGGCAAATCAGCACGCGACACGAAAGATAAAATAAACAAAGCCTTGAAGGAACTGAAATAGTTTTCAATAAGTCCTCATGACGCTGAAGTAGAAGACAGGATCGACCGAGGGTGATTCAGGCCTCAAGTTCTCTTGGGCTTGCCCGAAGCCCACAGTTCTCTCTTTAGCATGTCCCTTATTGCAACTCTCAGCGCTTCGCTACGATTTGGGTAGATACCTGCGTTAACAAGTTCATCGATCCCAGTGAGATAAGCCTCTGGCAGTTTGACTGTTATGAGTTTCAATAGCTATCCTCCCTACACACGATGACGTGGTAATACCAACGTAATACACTATTTGTGTCAGGATATAATAAGATTTTCCGAAGCGTGTTCCTCGAATGATTACAAAGGGCGGAGGATATCGATCGAATACCAAGTCATGATTGGATCAAGCTAATAATGTCAGAGTAGGATATATTAACGGGTTTCCGAACTATGCACTTGTGGTTTGAAGAGGGTTACTAGAATGACGGCTAATAGAACTGAGGAAGTAGGCTTCTTTAAGAGTGGCATAAAGGCCATGGATCTTTCTCTTCCAGAAGGTATTCCACGCAATAGTTTCGTTTTGGTTAGTGGAGAAGGGGGAACCGGAAAATCTGTACTTATTACTCAGTTGATCTACGAGCGTCTAAAAGCTGGAGAGCCTTGCGTCTTGGTTTGTCTAGACGACTCTCCGCTTGGTATCATGCAACAGCTAACGAGTTTTGGCTGGTTTCCAGAACCGTATCTGAAGAAGAACCTGTTGCACTTCATAGACTGTTACTCGTTCAGAATGAACCCAGATGAATCATCGATCCCTGACTATGTGACATATGTCAAGTCTCCAACTGATCTTGACAGCCTCCAAGCCAAGATAATCGATGTTGTCGACAAGCTTGGGCTTCGCAATCGTGGTGCAATCTTCATCGACTCGATAACTGAACTTTGGTTCCTCAATCTCAAGGAACCTTATGCGACGGTCGAGTATGTAAAGACATGGAGGGCGGAGTTCTCAAAGGAGCGTCTAGTACCAGTTTTCTGTTCTCACCACTATGGGATGAAGGTCTTTGAGATATACGAGGAGCTACTAGAGTATATTGTTGACGGGATCGTGGACTTGCGATATGAACCCAACTTGATGAAAGTTGGCCTGCTCGTTAAACAATTCAGAATCAGAAAAATGAAAGGCGTGCATCATGATTCCAATTGGGTGGCTTTCACAATCACAGGCGAAGGCATTGACTTGCTAAAGATAAAGATGAAGCCTCCTGAGAAAACGGAAAGTGAAGAATAGAGATTCAAGTATTGTCATTGGTTTCCCTCCTCTTCGTCTTAAGAATTGTTCTTTTATTCATACTTACCATACTATAACAGATAGGGAAATTGATTTATATTCAGGAAAAGCTTCAACCTCTGACTACAATGATGGGAGCATGAGACGCGCAACGCGAGAGTTGCGAAGGCTCTTGTTTCAGGAGACGAGCAATTGACGCTCGTAGCCAAACTAGTTACGAATAGGAGGAAGTTAAATGTCATCATGTATAGGAACTTACTCATTGCCATATGCAACAAAGAGCATATGCCCTGAGTGTCTCAAAGTCATCGACGCCAATGTGAAAGAGAAGAATGGAAAAGTAGTTATTGAGAAGACCTGCAAAGAGCATGGTACTTTCACTGACACTTACTGGTCGGACGTTGAATATTTTAAGAAAGCTGTTGCCGACCAGAACTACTGTGGTAAAGGCGTTGACAATCCTAGGACCGAGACCAAACGGGGATGCCCATATGACTGTGGATTATGCCCTAATCACAAGTCTCACACCGCACTAGCCCTGATAGATGTCACAAATAGGTGTAATCTCCGCTGCCCGATCTGTTTCGCTAACGCAGCTACAGCTGGCTATGTTTACGAACCCACGCTAGATGAGATCCGGGGGATCCTTGTGAATTTTAAGAGTAACATGCCTGTGCCAGCTCCAGCAGTTCAATTTGCTGGTGGCGAGCCTACCATAAGGAAAGACTTCCCAGAAATAGTCAAGATCGCTAGGCAGGTGGGATTCACGCATGTTGAGGCTGCTACCAACGGAATAAGAATAGCCCAAGACCTAAACTTCGCTAAGGCCATTTAGGAAGCTGGAATAAGTACTCTCTACTTGCAGTTTGATGGCGTCACTCCAGAGCCATTCATTGCTGCAAGAGGAAGAAATCTGCTTCCGCTCAAGATGAAGACATTTGAAAACTGCAGGAAAGCTGGACTGCATAGCATAGTTCTTGTTCCTACTGTCGTAAGAGGAGTAAACGATCAGCAGCTAGGAGACATAGTACGTTTTGCCGTTAAAAACAAAGATATCGTTAGAGGAATAAACTTCCAACCTGTTTCAATAACAGGCAGGATCGATAGAAAAGAAAGAGAAGCGATGAGGATCACTATACCAGACGTCGCGAACCTGATAGAAGAGCAGACGAAAGGCATGATCAAAGCAGGTGATTTCTACACCTGCTGCTCAACTGTTCCTCTGAGCAGAGTCCTCGGACCACTCACAGGCAAGCCTGGAGTTGAATTCTCCTGCCACCCAGCATGTGGAATTGCAACATACCTCTTCATAGAAGAAGACGGCACCGTCAACCCCATAACACACTACGTAGACTACAACGGACTTGTCAAAGAATTAAATGAGAGACAAAAAGAAGGAACACTCGAAGGCCAACTTCTGGAAGTAGTAGAGAAGTACGTGAAAGACGAAACCATAACCGACATGCTGCAGACCCTATTCACAGGCCCCTCATATGACGCCCTAGGAAAATACAGCCGATCATCAATACTGGTTGGAAGTATGCACTTTCAAGATGCATTCAACTTTGATCTGCAGAGGATGGAGCGTTGTGTGATCCATTATGGCGTTCCTGCTAAGGCTGGTGTGCCCGGTCCTATTATCCCGTTTTGTGCGATGAATTCGATTCATCGTGCTACTGTGGAGAAGGCTTTGGGGAAGCCGATTGACTCGTGGTTGAAGGGTCATAGGGGTGTGTCGATTGGGCCGACGGAAGTGGGTGGAATCGCTGAGAAGGTTTAGGTAATGTCTTCAGCGTGAAAGGGCTTTGAATGCTCTTTGTGGCATGGCACCCTTCTTATTTCCTTTTTTTTGAGTTGTGTGTTAGCTGGATCCCTTCTCCCCTTTTTTGGTTCTCTTCTGTGTTCGTTCCTTCTTCTTCCTTATTTGCGTGTCTTCTTCGAGATCCTGTAATTCTTCTTTTTCCTGCGCTTCTAGTTCTTCTTCTGTCAGCAATTCGTAGCTTGGTTCTCCATCTATGTCGTGTGTGTATGGGAAGCACGGTTGCATTACGTTATTGGCTTCTGCGAGTGAGATTGCTTGTTCTGCTTCTTCGGGAGTCAAGTTTTGTTCGAGTAGTAGTTGTTTAATTTCGTCTTCTTTGACGTATTTGCTTTTCTTTTTGTCGAATACTTGTTTTGCTGCGGCTATGAGTCGGTTCTGGAGTTTTCTGTCTTCTTCGGTGAGTAGTTGGTAACAGAGTTCTCTTTTTGGTGGGTAGAGCATTCCTACTTCCTGTTTGGCTCTTGCGAGTGAGAGAGCTTTAATCACTTCTTTTGGTGTCAATCCTTTCTCGATTAGTGTTCGTTCCATTTCGTTCGTGTTGAAGTATTTTCTTTTCTTTTCGGAGAATGCCTGTTTGACGGCAGATATGAGTTGGTCTTCGTTAATGGTTTATCTTCCTCCTTCATTCTTGAGCATGTTCGCGAGTTTCTCTTGCTTTCTTTGCTGGGGGAACCCTACCTCGTTGTAGAAGGTTCTGGTGTCCTCCTTCGTTATACTTAGCACACACATGAGACCATAGCCACCTTCTCGCGGATATATCTTTCCTGGGGATATTTTAGGATCTAAGCCGAATTCTTCGCGGAGCATTCTTGCTTCTGAGTCTAATAGCCGTGGATGAAGATTGAACGCTTCTTTGACATCGCTAGGTATTTCGTGTAACCTGCAATACTTCTGTTCTGTTCCCTCTGGGTATGTTATTTTCTTCCATCCCTCGCTCTGTGTGTCAAGTTGTTTTCTCTGCTCATTTGATAGTCTATGGGTTATATCAACGGCTCTTGACATCTCCGGTGTCGCAGAACCAGGATGAATTGTTCCTTCGTCGCCGAAGGCCTGTTTCAGCCATTCTCGTTTCATTTCTTTTGTTCCTTGTTGTATGAATGTGGGTATGTCTGGGTTTTGTTTAACGACTTCACCGGTTATTGCTCCTGCTCTCTGTAGCGCATGTCCGATAATTTCTGGTAACGTGGTTAATACAGACTTCTCCCATCCGTGGTCTGTGTAGTGTATGTATTTTGTGTTTACTTCGCCGAATACGTTTGTCAGTGATTCTGCAACTCTGTTTCTTTGTTCTTCATCCTTGTTCCTGTAGGAGAATCTTGGTCCTCTGCCTTTGGGAGTGGTGAGTGTTCCGTCTGATAGTCTTGCAGCGATGAGCCTTGATCCGTCGAGGTTGTCGAGTCTGAAGGGGAGTTTGGGGTTCTCGATCGCTTTGCCGAGTCCTATGGCTGTGATGTGGCTGTTGGGTTCATTGAGGTCTCTGCCGAGGTATCTCAGGATTGGAGTCAGTTTCTCGGCCCACATGCCATTTGCTCGTCCACTTAGATAGTCGTATAAGGAATCTTTGTGAGTGTGCGTTTCTCTCTTCTCTAACTCTTGTTGGAGTGCTTTTACTCCTCCTGCTTGATCTACCGCGTTTCTAAGTAGTTCACGTTGATATGTGTTGTCGAGGTATAGAGTGGTTGTTCTTGGTAGTGCGTACCATGGTGTTTCATAGGGCGGGGCTAGCTTGTTTTCTTTTGGTATGTGTAGGAATTCTTCTCCTTGGTTTGTTTTGTACTTGTTGAGTTCCGTGTCTCCTATCTTTCCTTGTTCTACTGTTGTGATCTTGTAGTGCTGGTCTCCATGGTCTATTGTGAGTCCTTCTTTCTCGTTGAGTCTTAGCGTTGTTTTGCCGTCCAACTTTGCCTCATTGTTCTCAAGGGATATTCCTTCCTTCACAAGGAGTTCACGGTTGGCATCGATGAACGCTTTGGGGTTATCGCTCAATTTGAAACAGGCGTGCTCCTCTTCTTGATGTTTGGTGTCTTCCTTGGTCCTTGCTTCACTTTCCTTGTCTTGGTCACCCTGTGGCCTTTCATTTGATAACGTTTCACTACGTTTGTTGTGTTCTGGCTTACCTTGCTGCTGCTCCAATGTTTGTTGTAGTTCTCTTGTAGCATTCCTATCTATCTTTGCCTTCAGCCCTCCTCGTTCTTCAGCTTGGTTAAGGTCCCCATCACCATATTTTGGAAGCCGGATTTCCTCGTCAGTCGATTGGCTCTTCTTATCTGCATCCTTCTTGTACTCATCTTTGTTAAGTTCTTCAGTGGCCTCTCTGTTGTTTGTTGTAGGCTTGCTCATTGCTTCTTGGTTCTCGTGATTTGTTGTGAGTTCTCCGCCTACTATGAGTGGTTGCGGTTTCTCATCTCCTGGACTCTTTGTTTCGGTTTCCTGAGCTTCTGTCACCCTTCCCCCCAGTCCATCTGTGAGATCTATTGATTCCTCTGCTGATTCTCTCTGGACGACTTCTTCAGGTAGGTTCAATGTGTCTTGGAATTCTTTTAGACACCTTTCCAGGGTGTCGTCTCCTCTGTCTTCTTCCCGAGGGTTCTCTAATTTTTCCAGTTGCTTTTCTCCGTTTTCGTCAGGCAACTTCTCAACCCCTTCAGCTTCGTCCTTGCCTTCGAAGTCACTCGTTTGGCAGAGTGATCTGCTGTGGCTTCGTTACTGAAGGTTCTTTTTGTCAGATTCTCTTTCAGTGATGCTTACGAGTTCCGTGCGTTCTAACGGATTTACTCTCGTGTTGTAGTCATTAGTGGCTTTCACGAATATCTTTAGGGCTGGCGCCATTACCGTGTCAGATTCCTGAGCATTTCTTATTGCCTAAGTTATGAGCAGATGCACTAATTGCTTCACGGTCTTTGCTCTGCGAGCGTCAGACAGTGCTTCCATGTATCGTTCCTCGAATTTCTCTAAGTAGAACACTGATCCGGCCACTCTATCTCCCAGATTGTTGAAGCGATTGCTGGCGGGGCGGTATCTGCTGGAAACGTCTTCTTAGTTGCATT